>NZ_JAYURN010000151.1:0-2940 GCF_043756175.1 Flavobacterium sp. | reverse complement strand
AACTTCAGAAATATTAATCCTGTTAAGGTTGATAAAACTACTATTATAAGCCTTGAAAAAGGAAAATTGCAACCGCAGGTTCTAGATTTAGAAGAGGCTGTGCTGGGAGCCATGATGATTGACAAAAAAGGGGTTGATGATGTAATTGACATTCTGCAGCCCGATGCTTTTTATAAAGAAGCACACAAACATATATTTGAAGCTATCGTTCAACTGTTTACAGAAACGCAGCCTATTGACTTATTAACCGTTTCTGCACAACTTAAGAAAAATGCCAAATTAGAATTAGCAGGCGGTGATTTTTACCTAATACAGCTTACGCAAAAGATATCGTCTTCGGCACACATCGAATTTCACTCTAGAATCATACTTCAAAAATTTATTCAACGCAGTTTGATTCGGATTTCAACTGAGATTATTGAAGATTCCTACGACGAAACAACAGATGTTTTTGATTTGTTAGACAGAGCTGAATCCAAATTATACGAGGTTACACAAGGAAATATCAAACGAAGTTCCGAAACGGCCCAAAGTTTAGTGTTGCAGGCTAAAAAACGTATTGAGGAAATTGCAGGACAAGAAGGATTGAGTGGTGTAGCAACCGGTTTTGATAAATTGGATAAGATTACTTCTGGTTGGCAACCAAGTGATTTAATTATTATAGCGGCAAGACCAGCGATGGGTAAGACCGCATTTGTATTATCAATGGCTCGAAATATGGCAATTGATTTTGGAATGCCTGTAGCCTTATTTTCTCTGGAAATGGCGTCAGTACAGTTAATCACCCGTTTGATTTCATCTGAAACTGGTCTGTCATCGGAGAAATTGCGTACCGGAAAACTGGAAAAACACGAATGGGAACAATTGAGCACCAAAGTTAAAAACTTAGAGAAAGCACCTTTATTCATTGATGATACACCTTCATTGTCTATTTTTGATTTACGAGCAAAAGCAAGACGTTTGGTTTCACAACATGGTATCCGAATTATTATTGTTGATTATTTGCAATTGATGACCGCCGGTGGAAACGGAAAAGGAGGAGGAAATAGAGAACAGGAGATTTCCACGATTTCCCGAAACTTAAAAGCATTAGCTAAGGAGTTGAATGTTCCTGTTATTGCACTTTCTCAGTTATCGCGTGCGGTTGAAACGCGTGGATCCAGTAAAAGACCGTTGCTTTCTGACCTTCGTGAATCAGGGGCGATTGAGCAAGATGCCGATATTGTATCGTTTTTATACCGTCCTGAATATTATAAAATTGACGAATGGGATGATGATGAAGCTTCACCAACTGCTGGTCAGGCAGAAATAATGATTGCCAAGCACCGTAATGGTAGTATTGAAAACGTTCGTTTGAAGTTTATCGGACATTTGGGTAAATTTGATAACCTGGAAGATTACAGTGGCAGTTACGATGATTTACCATCGAGTATGAATCAAGATGATAATCCTTTTATCACTAAAAATCTCCCATCAGCTAATGAAGCTTTTGGCAGTAATTTGAATGACGAAGATGATGATAGTGATGTGCCGTTTTAGAAAAATAAAATAAAACCAACTCGTCTTTTATTTCTATACCATTAAAAAAGCCTAAATTCTCTATAGATTTAGGCTTTTTTCATTAGGATAATTTGGTCATTAGTTTTGTTAAGGTAATATTAATTAGTAGTTTAGCAAATAATTGTATTAATTTAATAACGAAGAAGTATGTCTGAAGAACGTTCATTCGAAAACCTAGAATCAATTAAAGCAACAAACGCAATCTCACTTAAAGAAGCACAACGTTGGGCTAAGCGTTGGACTAAAGAAGAGGGACAATACAATAAGCACCATCATGTACATGCTTTTTTAATACCAAAAAAAGATATTCTGGAAGTATTAGTTGAAGGAATTGATGCTGCAAGAGCTTATATTGGTGTTAATGATAAAGGTGTTGAAAAATTAATGATTGTTGGGACTAAATTTGATCCTTTAACGGGTATTTATGTTGATATGATATCTGATGGGGACGGAGTTAACAAGGAAGCGGATAATATTTACGATTTTACAAGACCATGTCCAACTGATTGTGATCCTTCAAGTCCTTTGTTAACTTAATAGGTAATGAATCAAATACTAGCATATATCGGATATTCGATTTTATTATTGAATTTCATCCTTTTTTTTATAAGTTTTTCCAATGAAGGGAATGCTTATAAAATATTTACTCTGTACTTAGGGTTGGTTTTTATGGTTCAAATTTTGGCTGAAATTTTAATTCAACTAAAAACGAACAATTTATTTCTATCACACTTTTACTTTGTTGAACAATTTATTGTGCTTAGTTTCTTTTATAAAAATTTATTCAAAGATGCATTTCAAAAAAAAATGGTGAACATTGGCTTAATTATGGGATTGTCGATTTTGGGGATTCAATACGGACTTAATCCCGGCCTGTTTTTTAAATTCAATTTGTTTGAAATTTTCATAACCTCATTTTTACTGGTCATTTATTCCGCTTTTCATTTTTACAATCTGTTGAATTCTAAGAAAGAATTTTATTATATCAATATGGGTATTTTGCTGTACTTGTTTGGAAGTACCGTTTTGTTTTTAGTGGGTAACCTCATGACATCATTAAGTCCAAAACTAAATAAAATTCCGTGGATTTTGAATAGCTTTTTATACATCGTCTATCAAGTATTCATATTTGTAGAATGGAAAAAAAGTAATCCTAAAAAGATAATTAATGCTGTTTTATGAAAGTAAATACTCTTCATGAAAATGATATAATTGAAATTATTTTTTACACTTGTTTTGCTTTTCTTTTAATGGGAATAGTAATGGTTTTGTTTTTCTATTTTTCAAGAAAGAAGATTATTCAGAAAGAGTTAGAAAAAAAAGATTTAGAAATTCAATACCAGAAAGGGCTTTTAAGCGCTGTAATTATAACTCAAGAAG
>NZ_JAYURN010000150.1:0-26675 GCF_043756175.1 Flavobacterium sp. | reverse complement strand
AGCTTGGGGAAAAAAATTACTGGCGCAAGTTGCGAAGCGTACGTGTTTTTTCTAAAAACTGTGCCAGTAATTTTTTTTGGAGCGTTGGCAAAGGAGTGCTTTTTGAAATGCAAAACTTCCTTTTTACCACAGAATAAAAAAAGATATTCTCGCTATTGAAATAGTAATTAGTGAAATGAAGCAAACAAAGACTTGAGTTTAGGAATACTTGGACTAAATGAAAGTTTTGTGCAGCTGAATGAGATAATGGCTTATTAAAAAAAAAGATGTTTGCCATTTACAACAAACATCTATTCTGGATTTAATAACTAACTCTAAAATTTCATTTTCTGTATTCTTACTGCATTTAAAATGGCTAATAATGCTACGCCAACATCGGCAAAAACGGCTTCCCACATTGTGGCTAAACCTCCTGCACCAAGTATTAAAACTATTGCTTTTACTACAAATGCTAAAGTGATATTTTGCCAAACAATTTTTTTGGTTTGTTTACCAATGTTTATAGCCATTGGAATTTTTGAAGGCATATCGTCTTGAATAACCACATCGGCAGTTTCTATAGTTGCATCGCTTCCTAAACCGCCCATTGCTATACCAACGTTGCTTAATGCCACTACTGGTGCATCGTTTACGCCATCGCCTACAAAACAAACGGTTTCATTTTTGGCAATGATTTCTTTGACTTTGTTTACTTTGTCTTCGGGCAATAAATCGCCAAAGGCATTTGTAATTCCGAGTTTTTGAGCCACAAATTGTACTACCGTATCTTTATCGCCACTTAACATTGTGGTTTTTATTCCTAATGCTTTTAGTTTGTCGATTGTTATTTGTGCATCTTCTTTAATGCTGTCTGCAATGGTTAAATAGCCCACGAATTTTTTATCATAAGCAGTAGAAATTAAAGTGTAAACGATACCTTTTGGATCAATATCATAAGCAATTGAGAATTTATCCATTAGTTTGAAATTTCCAACTAACAATTCTTTTCCGTTTACATTAGCTTTTAAACCGTGTCCTGATATTTCTTCGACATCTTTTAAAACTATTGTACTATCAATTTTTCCGACATATTGATGAATGGCTGTTGCAACTGGATGTGTACTTTGACTTTCTAAAGCGTTGACCATTTGCAGGATTTCCTCTTTGTTGAAATTGGGATTAAAAACAACTTCTTGTACTTTAAAAACGCCTTCGGTCATTGTGCCTGTTTTGTCCATTACTACGTTTTGAATGGTTGCCATAACATCAAGAAAATTACTTCCTTTGAATAGTATTCCGTTTTTACTGGCTGAACCAATTCCGCCAAAATAACCTAATGGAATACTGATAACTAATGCACACGGACACGAAATAACCAAAAATACTAATGCTCTGTATAACCAATCTCTAAAAACATAATTATCTACAAAAAGCATTGGTATAACACAAATTAAGATGGCTAAAAGCACAACTATTGGTGTATAAATTTTGGCAAACTTTCGGATGAATAATTCGGTTGGTGCTTTTTTGGCGGTGGCATCTTGCACCATTTCGAGAATTTTAGATAGTTTGCTATCGGTGTAAGCAACAGTAACTTTTATTTGACAAACCGAATTTAGATTTATCATTCCTGCTAAAACGGTTTCGCCTTTTGCTTTGGTGTCGGGTTTACTTTCGCCTGTGAGTGCCGAAGTATTGAACGAAGCCGTATCTGAAATTAATTCGCCATCTAAACCTAATTTTTCTCCTGCTTTGAGTTGGATAATATCGCCAATTTTTGCTGTTGAAGCTTTGATTGTTTTTGCTACATTATTTTCTAAAATTGTAACTTCATCTGGTCGTTGGTCTAACAGGGATTTTATGTTAGCTTTTGCTCGTTGTACTGCCAATGTTTGGAAAATTTCTCCAATGGCATAAAATAGCATTACGGCAACACCTTCAGGAAATTCGCCAATAGAAAAGGCTCCAATGGTTGCAATAGACATTAACAGAAATTCTGAAAATATTTCTCTTTTTAGAATACTTTCAAACGCTTCTTTAACTACTGGAAAACCAACTGGTATATAAGCCACAATATACCATCCAATTCGAATGTAACCTGTAAACCAAAATTGGGTAATATAATTATCAAAAATAATAGCTACCATCAATAAAACAAAACTTATGATTGCTGGCAGGAACATTTGAAATGTAGATTTTTCTGCGTTGGAATGGTCGTGTCCGTCATCATCAGAATGATTTTCTGTTTTTTTGTTTATTTTCTCTTCGAGTGTGCAACAAAGCTGTTTACCTCGTTCATCGTATTTGTGAGTATGCTCCATTTTTTTTTATTTAATGTTCTTTGTATTGTAGTTTGTAACTTTTATCTGGATTTGAAGTAATTTCAAAAAATCCTACTGTTGGAGCCTTGTATTTACCTATTTGTTTAATTCCTCTCATATCAACTTGTAAACTGTATAACCTAATTTTATCCTTATCTTTAACTACAGTATAAAATCCTTTTGAAAACCATATAAGTCGATCAGCAAGATTAGGGTCAAGTATATTTAGCAGTGTATCATTTACTGGAAAACTTTCATAATGAATAGGACTTTGAGTTTTTAGAAAAGAATATTTCCCAAGATATATACTATCTTTTGTTTTTGCTACACCATACCAATTCACACTACCAATGTTTACAGGCACAGAAAGCAAATCAAATTGTTCTATTTTTTGTTTTTTGAGTGCCGTTTCAAATTTCCCATTTACAAATTGCTTTATTCCTAAAGTAAACATCAAGTAGAAGGTACTTACTAATAATCCAATCTTGTTAATTCTACTTTTGTTTTGATTTTTACTATATAGAGTAATTAAAAGTCCTACAAGCAGTGGTAAAGTATAAAATGGATCTACAATATTAATACTGTCGAAACCAACTCTGTAATCAGAAAAAGGTAAAAAAAGTTGAGTACCATATGTTGTAAAAGCATCAAGCAACATATGGGTAAATAACGCTAACCAACTAAAAATATACAATCGGATAAATGAAATTTCTTTAAATGACTTTATTTTAGATAGAATAAATGAAATAATAATTGCCCCAATAATTGAAAATACGATTGAATGGCTGTAAGCACGGTGTACTGTTATTCTTTGTAAATCATTGCAAAACGGAATAAGTATTATATCAAGGTCTGGAATGGTAGCGATTATCACACCTACGATTGCACCTCTTTTACCCATCTTTTTACCAAGGAGCAATTCTCCAATTGCTCCACCTAATGCTGCTTGTGTTAAACTATCCATAATCAAAAAGTGTTCTATTTAATTTATAACATTAACTTATTTGCAATATTCTTTTAGATTTTTTATTTCCAAATTATTATCATCATTCCTATTAAAATGAATATTGATCCTAGTATTAGCTTTGAAGTAATTGGTTCTTTTAAAATTATAAACGACAAGAGGAGAGTGATTACTATACTTACTTTATCGATTAAAGCTACTTCACTAACATTGCCAATTTTTATAGCTTTGTAGTAAAAAATCCAACTTAACGAAGTTGTAACTCCCGAAATGGCTAAAAAAATAAGATTGCTTTTGGGTGCGGTTTTCAATTGCTGTAAAACATCATTAAAAACTAATGCGTTTAAAACAATTATAAAAAATACCACTATTGTTCGAATACTCAAAGCAACATCACTACTGAGATTTTTCATACCATACTTAGCAATTACAGATGTTAATCCTGCAAATAGCATTGAAACAATTGCAAAAACTTTCCATTTTTCCATAATTAATTATAATATTTTTTTTATGTCCTCAGGTATTTCCATCTTTTTTAAAGGTGGTACGTTTGCACCACCTGTATTACCTACTGGAATATGACCAACAAATGATTTTACTCCACCAACTAACAATCTTGGTATCTGTCCTACAACTTCTTTGGTGCTTTTTATTTTTATTCCAAATTGTAACATTTTACAATGTACAAACGTATGTTCGTAAGGATATTTTTGTGCAATAATATGTGCTCTTTCTAAATGATACCAAGCCATATTTAAGTTATCTGCCTGTAAATTATCCTTAACCGCTTTTAACTCTTTTTTATAAAAAGGAATTAGATTACTTGGCATTACTATGTTCATTTTCATAACTTAAAAGTGTTGGTTAGTGTTCGTGTGCACCGCCACCTTTTGAAGTTGCTAATAAATAGAAAGCACCTTTTATAACTATTTTAGCATCGGCAGGAATTTCTTCGACTAATTTTATTTCGGTATAACCTAAATCGGTAGTTCCAGGAACCACTTCGATTGCTTTGAAGTGAACTTCATTGTGTCCTTCTTCTTCTCCTTCGGCGTGTTCAGTATGTGCTTCACCTTCTTTATGTTGATGCTCTTCTTCTTTTACTTTTGGTGCTTCTTCTTGGTGTTCTTCTTGAATGTAAATGTAATATTTGTCTCCGTTTCTAACAACCGCCTCTTTTGGAAGTGCTTGAACTGTTTGGTTTGTGATGTTGATATTAGCCGCAACATACATTCCCGAAATTAAATCTTTGGCATCACTTGGATTTATTTTGGCGTGAACGGCAACGGTTTTGCTTTCGTTTGAAAATGATTTATTTATACCGAATATTTTTCCTTTAATAGATTTGTTGGATTGATTAGTCAATACAAAATCAACTTCCTGACCCACTGAAATTTTACCTAAATCTTTTTCAAAAACATTCAAATCCAAGTGCATTTGGCTATTGTCTACTACTTCAAAAAGTGTCAATCCTGTTTCTGCAAATGCGCCTTTGGTTATACTAATTTTACCCACATAGCCGCTTATTGGCGAAACAATTGGAATTAACGAAGTGCTACCGCTTAAACTAACATTTAACGCTTGCAGCTTGTTTTTTGCAGCTTGTGCTTTGGCTCTCTCTACTGCTAATTTTGATTTTACTTCTTGAAATGTCTTACGTGGATTTACATTTTCGTCACTTAATGTTTTTTGACGGTTGTATTCCAATTGCAAGTATTCAATGTTAGCAATAGCGGAATTGTAATCTTCCTGCATTTCTGTAACTTCGAGGTTTTGAATGGTTGCCAATGTTTTTCCTTTTGAAACAAATGTCCCTTCTAATACATAAATATCTTTTACAACGCCACCAATTAAGGTAGAAATATTAGCCATATTTTGTGGCGGAACTGCTGTATAACCATTGGCTTTGATTACGGTATTCAGGTTTTTCATTTCGATGCTACCAGTTTCGACACCAATAGTTTTGAATTGTGCTTCTGTTAGTGCTACTTCGGTTTCTGACTTTTCTTCTTCGTTGGTTTCTTCGGTTTTCTTTTCTCCACAAGAATTTAGAGTAAAGAGAAAAGAAAATAGAATAAAGAGGCTGAAGAATGAACCTAGTTTATAATTTGGTTTTAAAAATATATTTTTCATATTATAGAATATTAATTGTTGTTGAAAGATGGGAATTGCAATTGAATGGCACTTTGATTGTAAGTATTAACGGCTTCTGCATTTTGCTTTTTAATGTCAATAGCTTGGTTTAAAAAACTAATGTATGACCAGTAACTCATATCGCCATTGGCATAACTTTTTTGAGCCGTGGTAATAATTTGTTCAGCATATTGTAAGCCTTCGTTTTGATAATACAATAACGCTTTTTTCTGTTTTTCGAACTCATTTTGTAATTCTTCTTTTTGCAATTTTAAAGTCAGTTTACTTTTATCTAATTCTAACTGCGATTGCGACATACTAATTTGTGATGCTTTGGCTTTAGCGGTGTTAGCTCCACCAAATAAAGGAATTTGTAATCCTGCTGTAAAACCTTGAAAATAGGATTTGGCATCTATGGTTTGTCCGAAATAACCCAATCCTAATTTTGGTGTTCGCATTGCTTTGAACGTATTTGCCTCCTTTTGATATACTGAAATTTGCTGTGTATAATAATCGTTTACCAATCCTTGTATCTTATCATCATTACTCGTTGTTGGATTAGCATATTGCAAAGGTGTTGAAGCATTAGGCACTATATTTTCATCTGTTTGAATAAAGTATTGCAATTGCTTTTGATACACCACCAAATCATATTCTAACTGTACTTTTTGCGTTTCGATTTCTTTCGATTTGGCTTTAGCACTAATGACTTCGATATTGCCACTTTCTCCTGTTTGAAAACGAAGCTCTGCATTTTTAAGGAATTTAGCATAAATATCGAACAGCTCATTATTTAACTTTTGAATAGAAACACCATATAAATATTGATAATAGGCTAATGACACTGCTTTTTCAATTTCATATTCTGTTAATGCTTTTCGTTTTTCAGCTAATTTTACCAGTTCTTCTTGTAATTGTCTGTTGGCTTTTGTGATTTTACCAATTGGAAAGTATTGTTGAATAGAAACGTTATGGTCATAACTAACACTATTAAATTGTCCGCCTTGGTATTGCACTTGCAAAGGATCTACTTGAAATGCCGTTTTCTTTAATACAGTTTGTTTTTCAATTTCCTTATCCGCAATTTTTAAGTCGATGTTGTTTGCTTTCGCTTTTTCAATAGCTTTTTCTAATGTTATTGTTTGACCGTTTTGAGCAAATGAAAAAGTACTGATTAATAAAACGATTACTGTTACAATTGGGTTTGACATTTTTTTTCTTCTTTTAATTCCCTTTTCAAATAATAAATACAAAATTGGTAAAACGATTAAGGTTAGTAATGTTGCCGAAAATAATCCACCAATAACTACCGTTGCTAATGGTTTTTGAACCTCTGCACCGCCACTTGTTGATAATGCCATTGGCAAAAATCCTAATGAAGCAACCGCAGCAGTCATTAATACTGGTCTTAACCTTGTTTTTGTTCCAATTAAAACGCGTTGTAATGGGTCGCTTATTCCTTCGGATTTTAGTTGATTGAAATAGGATATTAGTACAATTCCGTTTAAAACTGCTATTCCAAACAAAGCAATAAAACCAATTCCTGCCGATATACTAAATGGCATTCCTCGTAACCACAATGCGAAAACACCGCCAATTGCCGATAATGGAATTGCAGTAAAAATTAATAATGCTTGTTTGGTACTATTGAATGTGAAAAATAGCAAGACCATTATTAGCCCTAAAGCAATTGGTAAAGCAACAGACAACCTTTTATTAGCTTCAATTAGGTTTTCAAATTGTCCACCATAAGTAATATAATATCCAGCTGGAAGTTTGAAATCTTTGTCTAATTTTTGTTGGATTTCTTCGACCACACTTTTTACATCACGACCACGCACATTTAAACCTACGGTAATTCTGCGTTTTCCATCTTCACGAGAAACTTGTACTGGGCCTTGTTCGTAATTGATAGATGCTACTTGTGATAATGGCACTTGTTGCCCATTTGGTAATGGAATAAAAAGGTTAGAAACATCTGTAATATCGCTGCGATTGGCTGCACTCATTCTGACTACAACATCAAAACGTTTGCTTTCTTCGTAGATTTTACCTGCACTTTCTCCTGCAAAAGAGGAACGAATTATTTTGTTGATGTCGGAAATATTTAATCCATACAATGCAATTTTGTTGTAATCATATTTAATTGTAATTTGTGGCAAACCTGATACTTTATCGGCTTTTAAATCGCCAATACCTTCAATTTTATTAATTTTTCCGATTAGTTCTTTGGCTTTATTGTCTAACACTTCTAAATCATCACCAAAAATTTTAATGGCAATATCACTTCTACTTCCTGTCATTAACTCATTGAAACGCATTTGAATAGGTTGTGAAATTTCGATTGCTGCACCAGGAATTTTTTCCATTTCCTCTTTCATCAAATTGGCTAAATCTTCCCAATTGTCGGCAGATGTCCATTCGGATTTGTCTTTTAAAACAATAATTAAATCGCCACTTTCTATTGGCATTGGGTCAGTTGGGATTTCTCCGCTTCCAATTTTGGTTACAATTGTTTTTATTTCCGGGAATTTTGCTTTGAGTAATTTTTCATATTGAGTTGTTGTTTTTACCATTTGCGAAAGCGAACTTCCTGTCATAATGGTTGCATTAATAGCCAAATCTCCTTCTTCAATAGTTGGAATAAATTCGCCTCCCATATTTTGAAAAACAATAACTGCAAAAACAAATAGAGCCATTGAGATTACTAAGACTGCTTTTTTAAATCGTAACGCTTTATCTAAAAATGGTGTGTAGATTTTCTCAAACCACGCCATCATTTTATCACTAAAATTAGTTTTGTATTCGGTGTTTTTTGATAAGAACATTGCACTCATCATAGGTACATAAGTTAATGACAAAATGAATGCTCCAACAACTGCGAAGCCAACTGTCATTGCCATTGGTTTGAACATTTTACCTTCTGTTCCTACTAACGCTAATATTGGCAGGTATACGATTAAGATTATTATTTCTCCAAAAGCGGCACTGTTTCGGATTTTTGAAGCAGATTTATATACCTCGCTATCCATTTCTGACTGTGTTAAATCTTTTTGTCGTTTGAGTTTTTGTAAATGGTGCATTGTGGCTTCGACTATGATTACAGCTCCATCGACAATAATTCCAAAATCGATTGCGCCTAAACTCATTAAGTTTCCACTTACTCCAAAATAATTCATTAAGATTACTGCAAACAGCATTGATAGTGGAATAACAGACGCTACTATTAATCCGGCTCTTAAATTTCCAAGAAATAGTATCAATACAAAAATTACAATTAATGCACCTTCTAATAAGTTTTTAGTAACCGTTCCGATGGCACTATCTACTAATTTACCTCTGTCAATAAATGCTTCGGCAACAACACCTTCGGGTAAAGTTTTATTGATTTGTATCATTTTTTCTTTTACCCTATCTACAACTGCGCTGGAGTTTTCTCCTTTTAGCATTAGTGCTAATCCGCCTACAATTTCGCCATTACCATCTTTGGTAGTTGCGCCAAAACGCAAAGCAGTTCCTAATTGAACTGTTGCTACATCACGAACTAAAACTGGTGAACTATTTCTGTTTTTGACTACTACATTTTCTAAATCTTTTATGCCTGTTGCCATACCTACGCCACGAATAAAAAAGGCATATTGGTCTTTTTCGATATAAGCACCACCTGTATTTTGGTTATTCTTTTCGAGAGCATCAAAAATTTCAGTTATGGTAACACCAGCACTATTTAATTGATTAGGATTTACCGAAATTTCATATTGTTTTAAACTTCCTCCCCAAGTGCTTACTTCGGCAACGCCTTTTATACCTTGTAATTGTGGTGCAACAATCCAATCTTGAATTGTTCGTAAATCGGTTACTGAATATTTATCTTCATATCCTTTTTTTGCATATACATCATATTGGTATATTTCGCCAAGTCCGGTTGTGATAGGTGCAAGTTCGGGTGAACCTATGTATTTAGGAATGTTTTCTTCGGCTTGTTTTAGTCGTTGAAAAACTTGTTCTCGTGCCCAATATATATCTGCTTCATCTTCGAAAACAACAGTAACAACAGATAAACCAAAACGAGAAAAACTACGAAGTTCTATGACTTTTGGTATTGTTTTTACTGATTGCTCAATGGGATAAGTTATTAATTGCTCGACTTCCTGTGCTGCTAATGTAGGTGCAGTAGTTAATATTTGCACTTGATTATTGGTTACATCTGGTAGTGCATCGAGCGGTAATTGTTTTATTGAATAGCTACCCCAAGCTATAAGAACTAAAGTAAATAAAAGAATTATAAACTTATTCTTGATACTGAATTGTATGATTTTGTCTAACATTGAAAATAGTATAATGAATTAGAATTTAGCAAAATTTCTTTTGCTATTATTTGTGAAAAGGTCACAACTTTCTAACCCGAAATTACTCGGGTATTATTATGCTATTTGAGGTGGTTGCCAAATACTTCCGAAGAAATTAGAAGTAAGCTGGGATTTATAGGTTGGGTTTCGAGTAGTGATTTGTGTTGCAATTTTTCTAAACTCAAATGTAATTTCTTGACTAAAATTTAAGATTTGTTGCCCACAACAATTACAAACACAAAAAGGTGGACACAAATCATTTTCTTTATCGTGTGAATGATTTTCGTGGTTTGCTGCAACTTCTGATGAAGAATGCGCCAAACTATTTGCTTCCATATCTGTACAAGGCAAACACGAAAGTGCTACTAAATAAATTGATAATATGATGTTTAAAAATTTCACAGGTGTAAAAATAGGTGAAATATGTTAATTGGGTGAAATTTAATTTAAAACGTTTTTAGAAAACCAATACCTAACTGTTTTCCATTATAAAATGGTGCAATTATAGATGTACTATTAGTTTCTTTCGAATTGAATATTTTTTTTTGAATGAATGGATTTATCCAATAAGCTATTTTTGTGCTTAATATACCTATTCCTGCGCCTGCAACAACATCAGTTAACCAATGGCGGTCGTTATAAATTCTAAACGCTCCAGTTCCTGTTGCTATTATATACCCTGAAATACCGTACCAAATGGAAACATCTTTGTATTCTTGCCAAAGAAATTCTGCGCCTGCAAATGCTGTTGCGGTATGACCTGACGGAAAGGAATTGAAAGCGGAGCCATCTGGTCGTTCTACTTTTGTAATTGATTTTAGACTTAATACTGAAGCAGACATAATTAAATAAGAAGTGCCTAAAATAATGGTTCTGTCTTTAAAATTATGTTTCCCTTTTACACCAAAAACATTTAAACCATAAACCGATGCAGCAGGAACATATTGAGTAAAATCATCAATAGTTATTTTGCTATCAATGTTTTCATTTACTTCTTCTTTGATACCAGAATTTACAAATTTTAAACCATCACTTTCAATACCTAATACTCCATAACCAATTAAAACTGTTGGAATGACTAATTGTTTGTAATTAAACTTTAGATATTGATTCGGCGTTTGAATTTTAAGACTATCTATATCATTTTTTTGTGCATTAATTACATTGGCAAAAAAAATGAAAATGAAAGCTGTTTTTTTCATATTCTTTTTGTTAAAATAAATTACTATACTATTATTTCCAATCCGCTTTTTATTATCGAAACATCAATTTTGTTGGTTTTTATATTGTAATATTCTCCATCAATTTGTATGTCTGTGTTTATTTTGTTTGGAATTTCAATACTCATTTTTTGGATTAATGAATGCTGTGCATTTTTGAACTTCTCGACTTTATTTGAGAGTACATACATTCCTAAAATGAGCTTGTTTATAAAGTTTAACTTTGAAACAACTACTAAATCTAACCAACCATCTTGTAAACTTGCTTTAGGTGTTAAGCTCATTCCATATCCCATTTCGTTAGAATTTGAAATGAACAATAGAAAAGAATTTGTATTTATAATTTGATTGTTAAAAGCAAGTATCGTTTGAATGGGTTTAAATTGAAAACTTGATGTTACTGATGCTTTTATGTAAGCTATTAAAGTTCTTTTTTTATAGGTTTCATACTTTTTAATAATATGAGCATCGATACCGATACCCATATTACTAAAAAAATAGTGTTCATTTACTTGTCCCACATCAATTGTTTGACTATTTCCGTTTCGGATAATTCCTGTTGCTTTTTCTATCTCTTTTGGAATATTTAGATTTGAAGCTAAACCATTGCCTGAACCAACTGGAATAATACCTAATTTGATTTTTGTATTTATCAAACAAGATGCTACTTCGTTAATAGTTCCGTCTCCACCACAAGCTACTATATAATTTGGATTGTTTTCTATTGCTTTTTTAGTGAGCGTAATTGCGTGTTTTTTATAATTAGAATAATCAACTTCAATTTTAAACTGTTCCTTTGAAAAATATTTTTCTAATTCTGTTTTGCCAATATTATGATTACCATTTCCCGAAATAGGATTTACTATAAAATGAATGTAAACCATTATTTCAATAATTTATTTGTGAATAAATAGTCGGCGGTTTGATACCAAGAAATTGTTTCATTAAGAAATGATTTATCCATTGGCAAAGGTTTTAAACTATTATCTGTTTTGTTCCAAGAGTAAAAAGATTGCCTTTTTTGGTCAGACAAAATCATTACTTTTTCTTTTTTCATTAATACTAATTTTCTGTATGTTCCAACTAATGCTCGTTCTTCAAAGTTTGGATTAAATACATTTTTGCCAAAGAAATTGCTTTCGTAAGTCCAATTCATCATTGAAAAAAATGTTGGAAAAACATCTATTTGAGAACATTGTTTTGATACTTTTTGGTTCGTTTCTTGTGGAAAATTGACAATAAAAGCAGGAATGTGATAATTGGCTACATCAATTTCATCTTTACCTGCACTACTCGCACAATGGTCGGCAATAATTATGAAAACCGTGTTTTTAAACCAAGGTTTATTCTTTGCTTTTTGAAACATTTTTTTTATAGCGTAATCAGTATATTTTACTGCTCCTTCACGTCCACTACCTGATGGAATATCAATTGCATTGTCAGGGTAAGTAAAAGGTCGATGGTTAGAAGTTGTCATTACAAAATTAAAAAATGGTTTTTTGTTTTTATGATGTTCATCGGCAACATTTAGCATTTTAGAATAAATATCTTCATCACAAATTCCCCAAGCGTTTTCAAAAGTTACTTCGTTGTCGTTGATATTATTTCGAGTTGTTTTAATTTTATCACTCAAGACACTTCCGCGTCCACGATCATAAATTGTAAAACCATTTCCACCAAAGTAAGCGTTCATATTATCAAAATATCCATCGCCACCATAAAAAAAGTTTGAATTATATCCTTTGGATTTAAAAACATTTGATACAGTAAATAAGTTTTGATTTTCTGGACGTTTCACAATACTTTGTCCTGGTGTTGGCGGAATACAAAGTGTCATTGCTTCCATACCACGAACGGTTCTTGTTCCTGTGGCATATAAGTTATCGAAGAATACACTTTTTTGAGCTAAACTATCTAAAAACGGTGTTATGTTTTGCTGGTTGCCAAATTCTTTCATAAAACTGGCACTTAGGCTTTCTACTAATATAAAAACTACATTTTTTTTACTTGGTGTAGCATTTGTAGTATCAGAAATTGTCCTGTGAATAGATAAGTTATTAGATTGAAATTTACTGTTATTGTCTGTTAATTTATTTCTAATGATATTGAAAGCTTCTTTGTCGTTTACAGATGTGTAAAACTCATTATAAACCATTTGATTGTTTCTGAAAGCAGAAAAAAACGAATAAATTCCTGATTTTGAAATTTCGGCATTATACCGATTAGAAGACCATTCGGCGTGATTGTTTGTTATAAATGTTGTAAAAAACAAACAAGAAACTAAACCAATTCCTAATACAATACTTTTTTCTTTTAAAGTTGCGGTTTGTGAGAATGTATTTTTGAAGGCATTTCTTTTATAAAACAGCAATAATACTAAAAAAACAATAGCCGAAACACCAATTATTAATACTGGTATTGGATACGATTCTTGAATATTTTTTACAACTTCGTGTGTGTAAATTAAATAATCTACTGCAATGAAGTTAAATCGGGTTTTGAATTCGTCCCAAAAAGTAATTTCGGCAAAAAAGGTAAACACGAGTATAAAGATTACTAATGTTGTGAAAAACCATATAAAAATTTTATCAACCCAAGAGCCAATCCATTTATTTGGAAAAATGAAGTAATAAATAATGGCAGGAAATACAATAAAACTAATTGTACCAATGTCGAAAAACAATCCTGTTAATACTGTTCGTAAAACAGTAATAATGTTAAACGAAACTTCGTCGTATTGCCATATAAAAAAAATAACTCTTACTATTTGGGAGATAATAAGAAACCATATTACAAAAGAAAGTAATAAAGAGTATCTGCTTGATAAGTTGGTTTTTTTGAACATAATAGTTGGTAAATAATATTTTTAAAAAAAAGTTAATAGTAATCTGTAAATAAAAAAAGCACCCACACGCTATGTGTAGATGCTTAAATAATAAAACTAACTAACCTTGTCTTTTGTTATAAAATTACCGTTTTCATCAAAAAATAAATCTTTGCCTTTTATCTCGGCTTCGTATATAAGATTTCCTTTTTCGGTAATAATTTTAGCTGCTTCTTTTACTTTTTGATTTTTAAAATTAGCATTTAAGTATTGCAACGCTTTTTTAGGTAATTGACTAACTGTAATTGCAATTTCAGTTTCAATAATTTTTCCATTAGCATTGAATAAAATAGAGTTATCTACTTTATTATTCTTAAAACTGGCTTCATAATTACTTTCTTCTTTGTCCCATTTTACTTCTTTTGCATTGGGGAATTTTTCGTGTAACGCATTTTTTATTACTTGAGGTACATTTTGTTCTTTTGTTTTTTGAGCAAAAGATGCAAATGAGAACATAATTAAAGCTATCATCATTACTGATTTTTTCATTGCTATTTATTTTTAAATTAATAATAGTCAAAGATGTAAACCAATTTAGAAGAAATATTGAATTTTGGATTAAAGCAGAATTAATTGTCAGAATTAACAAGTTAGTTTAGAATTTATAACTATAACCTAATCTAACCACTTGTGTCTCATTATAATCTGCACTATTATAACTGAATGTTTGACCTTGAATTTCTTTTTTGATTACCAAAGTGTTGAAAATATCGGTTGCGTTTAAAAAGAATTCACCTTTACCATTTTGAATAGTTTTTTTCAAACCAAAATCAATTGAAAATCGAGATTTTATTTTTCCTTGCGGAATAATATCTGGGGCTAAATAAATGCTTGTTAGTTGTGCATCAACTTTTTTTGATAAGTGTAAAGTATTATTCCACTTTATATTGCCCGAGAATGCAGTTTGTTTTTCTGCTGAAAAAGTATTAGGAACTGGATATAAATTTTGAACTGTAAACGCATTTATTTGATTTCTATACCCATTTAAATTTAAATTGAACGAATACCATTTTGCAATATCTTGAGAAACAATCATTTCAACACCAGTATTATAACTTTTGTTTACATTTTGAAAAATGGCGTAAATTAAATTATTGTTAGGAACAGATGATGAAATTCTTGTTATAGTTGCATCTGCAAAACGATGATATAGTGCTGAATAAAAATATCCTTTTTCTAAATTAATTTTATATCCTAACTCTAATACATTAGTAAATTGTGGGCGAAGCGCAGGATTGCCGACTTTGATAATTTCGGCATCGTCATACTTTGGGAAAATTCTAATATCTACTTCATTTGGTCTATCAACTCTACGATTATAAAATAAGGATAGTTTATTATTATCATTAATTTTATATGCTAATCGAATATTTGGGAAAGGTTGTGTGTAATTGTACCCATCACTTTTATACGTATTATGATTTGGGTTTACTTTGTATTGCAAATCGACATATTCTATACGTAAGCCAACTTCTGCTTCTATTTTATTATTTTCATATATATAATTTCCATAAATAGCAGGAATAATTTCTTTGTAAGTTGCTTGTCCTCCAGCTCCACTATCTAAAGGTGAATTAGTTCCAGGAAAGAACTGCATATTAGTTGGAATAACTCGGTTGCGAAATTTAAAACCTGTTTCAATTCTTCCGTATTTTAAAGGTTTTATGTAATCTATATTGAAATCTGCTACTTTTTCATCTGATAATAATTTAAACGCATCTTTACTGGTTGAAGTAGGCAAAATGTTATCAAAAAAATACTTCTCATCTTCTCTATGAAAGGTATAATTGAACCCCATATTTAAAATATGCCCCGCCTCTTTATACTTATGCTGATAAGATGCAGTAGCCATTGCAGTTGTTTTTAATTCATCTTCGAGGAATTGCCAAAGTCGCAATCGTTCAGAATAATTTGCATTAAAAAAAGGCTGGTCACCATTATCAATAATTTTTTCAGTTCCAAATAAACCCGAAACTGTAAGTATATTTTGTTCGTTAATATTCCAATCAACGCCAGATTTTATTGTGGTAAAATGAGTGTTTCTATTTCTTTTTGTTTGTTGATTAATAATAGTTCCATCATTATATGTTCGTGTTACAAATTC
Organism: Flavobacterium sp.; assembly: GCF_043756175.1. Classification (GTDB taxonomy): domain Bacteria; phylum Bacteroidota; class Bacteroidia; order Flavobacteriales; family Flavobacteriaceae; genus Flavobacterium. The sequence goes on along the minus strand of NZ_JAYURN010000150.1, from coordinate 10,721 downwards.
ATTTTTATTCAATGTTTCTGTGTATAAATAATCTCCTTGAAAAAAAGCATTTATTTTGCTTTTGCGATAATTTAGAGATAGTGTAGGATTGACTTTTGGAGTTAATGAGTATTGAGGTCTAATAGTTTGTAAATTCTGCTTTCTTTCCCATAAAGCTCCTAGTCCAGAAGTAAAACCAACTTTACCATTAAATCCTTCTTTTTTGTTTTTTTTGTAAATGATATTAATAATTCCCGCATTCCCATTAGCATCATACTTTGCAGAAGGATTATTAATGATTTCTATTTTTTCTATTGCTGAAGCTGGAATATTGTCTAAACCCGATTGATTTCCAAAACCTGTTAATGCTGTTTGTTTTCCATCAACAAGAACTGTTACTTTATCATTACCTCTAATTTGAACTTTTCCATCTTGAACTGTAACACCCGGCAAATTTTGCATTGTTTGCAATACTGAACCTCCACTTTGACTAATGTTATCTGCAACCGAAAAGGTTTTTTTATCCATTTTTTGATTTATCAAATCAAGTTTTGAAACAATTTTTACTTCTTCTAAAGTTGTTGTGTCTTCCTCTAATTCAATTGTACCTTGATCTAAAAATTCTGATAATGAACCAACATAAATAACTTGTTTTTTTGTTTTGTAACCCAAAAAAGTGAATTCTAAATAATAATTTCCTGTTGCAATATTTGTGAACAAAAATCGTCCTTCTTCGTTGGAAATTGTACCTGTAACAAAAAGATTGTCTTTGGTTGTTTTTAAAGCCACATTAACAAATGATAACGCCGTTTGTTTCACTTTATCTCTTGTAATTCCTGATATTGTTACCGTTTTATTCTGTCCAAATATGTTAGAAATTGAAAACACTAGAAATATAACCAATGTACTTGTTCTTACTTTCATCTTTTTGATTTTTATCTTTTAAATAATTACTATTTATTAGACAAAATTGCGAATAGAATTAGAAGAAATATTGAATTTTAAAAATGGATTTCAAAAATGTGAAGTTTATTTTTATATTTATAAAAAACTCCCCAATTATTATTCTCTGCTATTTTTTTGATTATTGATAAACCCAACCCATTACCTTTTGAAGATGGATTTACTTTAGAAAAGCGTTCAAATAATTTACCTGTTTCAAGAGATTGTAGTAATATGCCAGTGTTAGAAACGGAAAGTTTTTCTTTAGTTAAAATAATTTCGATACTCCCATTTACTTTATTATGATTTATTGAATTTAAAAGTAGATTACTAATTAGGATTTCAGATAAAAACAAGTTGGATTTAACTAAAATATTTTGTTCTAATTTAACATTTACTGTTATTTTTTTTGCAAGTGCTTGTTCTTTAAAAAAGTCTAATTGATTGTTAATGACTTTATTTATATCAATATTTTCAGGAACTTTAAACTGATTGCTTTCTATTTTTGATAACAGTAATAAATTTTTATTTAATCGATTAAGACGAGTTGTAGTATCGTTTAAACTATCTAAGATTTCAAATTGTCCTTCCGTTACATCTTGTCTTTGCAGTAATGTTTCTATCTTTCCCTTAAAAATAGCAATTGGTGTTTGCAACTCGTGTGCTGCATTTTCTATAAATTCCTTTTGACTTTGGTATATACTACTGTTTTTATCTATTAAATTATCTATTGCGTTATTTAATCGATTAAATTCTTCGGTTGTACTATGAATTAGCTTTATAGGAGTCGTTTTATCAATTTCAAATTGTTCCATTTTATCCAGTGCCACGTAAAATGGTTGCCATAATTTTTTAGAAATCATCTTGGTTATTATGAAAAATCCTATTAACAGTAATAGTAATAATGAAATAAAAAGTATTACTGTGCTTCCTATTAGATTTTCCTTTTCTACCATATTAATTTTAGCTGAAAAAGTGTACCATTTGTTTTCAATTTTTACAGGAGAATTAAGTACTCTAAACGGTTCGTTCTCTTTATTTAGTGCATCGTAATAACTATGCTCAAATAAACTATCTTTAAGCTGTCCGTTAAATTTTTGAAGATTTACATCTCGATTAAACGTATTCCAAATAGATATATCTTTTATTTTTAAATCATCTTTTGTGAATTTATCGAACTGTTTTTTTATTGCATATAAATCCTCATTAGCATCATCAATATATAAAATATTAGACACAAAATAAAATATTGGTCCAATCGCAATCAATATTACGACCGCGTAGATGAAATAATAATTTATTGTTTTTTGAAGTAGTTTTTTAGTCATTTTCCCATTTGTAACCTATTCCGTAAACTGATTTTATATAGTCATAACTTCCTGCATCGTTTAACTTTTTCTTTAAATTTTTGATGTGTGCATACACAAAATCGTGATTATCTAACATATCCGCCATATCTCCAGAAAGATGCTCTGCAATAGCACTTTTAGACAGTACTTTGTTTTTATTACCAATCAAGAATAATAATAAATCAATCTCTTTTTTAGTACAATCTATTTTTTTATTTTCAATTTTAACCACTTTTGCTAATGTGTCTATTTCTATTTCGTTAAACACTATTATATTACTGCCGTTAAAGTTTTTTCTTCGTACTAATGATTGAATTCTTACTAATAACTCTGAAAGATGAAAAGGTTTAGTTAAATAATCATCTGCACCTAAATTGAAACCTTCAATTTTTGTTTCTAATGTTTCTTTTGCCGAAATTATAATCACACCATCTGTTTTGTTTTGACTTTTCAATTCTTTCAAAATAGTAAAGCCGTCTCCATCTGGAAGCATCAAATCTAATAGAACACAATCATAATCATACATCATTATTTTATCTAAAGCTGTTTGACAATTATTTGCGGCTTCGCAATGAATATCATTCGATTTCAGATAACTTTTTATGTTTGTTGCAATTTCTATTTCGTCTTCAATGATTAAAATTTTCATATCGCAAATTAATAAATCAATTTTGTATAAAAGTTGAATTTTATTGTTCTACATCAACTTTTTTCTTTCTATTCTCTCTTTGGCTTCGGCTACCAGCAAATGTATTTTTTCTTCAAATTGCTTTTTTGGTGGTAAGTCTGTCCAATATTCGGCAACCATTATTCCATCTTTGTGCATTTCGAGTAGCTCAATTTGTTCTCGGCTGCTTTCGGCACAAAGTATTAATCCTATTGGTGTATTTTCACCTTCTTGTTTTTCGTATTTGTCCAACCATTTGAGGTATAACTCCATTTGCCCTTTGTGTTTGGCTTGGAATTTTCCTAATTTTAATTCTATGGCAACTAATCGTTTTAGTTTTCGATGGTAGAAAAGCAAATCTAAATTAAAATCTTCGCCATCTATAATCATTCGTTTTTGGCGTTCTACAAACGTAAAACCTTTGCCTAATTCTAGTATAAAAGTTTCTAAATCGTGTAAAATAGCATCTTCTAAATCCTTTTCTAAAAAAGTGTTTTGCAAACCAAATAAATCTAAAATGTAAGGATCTTTGAATGTATTGAATGGAATATGCGTTGATTCGATGATTTGTGCATCAGCAATGTTTGTTCTTTCGAAAGCTTTTAAAGCAATTTGTCTCCTTAATTCTCTGATTCCAAATAAATTATTTGATGCGTTTTGTGCATAAAATAGTTTTGCTTCGATTGTTTTTAATGGTAATAGCTCCACAAAATGCGACCAAGACAATTGTCGTGACAGTGGCACGACAATTTGAGAATCGGGAAACTGCTCTGCAAATCGGAGCATTCGTCTCACATTTTTCTCTGTAAAATTTCTTCCGTATTTGTTTTCCAATTGTGCCGACACTGTCGGCACAATTTGTTTTCCATATTCTGCACGTTTGTTTTGTAGTATATCTTGATTGATACGATTGCCCACTTGCCAAAACAAAATAGTAACCGCACTATTTGCTTGAACCGCTACTTGTTGTTTGCTTTGCTCAATAAGTTGTGATAACTCATTGAATAAATCAGTTGATGAAATTGATAAACTGTTAAAATTATCTACCATATAATTACTTATGCTTCTGTCGTATTAAAAAAATTCTTCTTTTTTTGAATTGTGTCCAGAGTGTGGACACAATTCAAAATTGGTATTGAAATAAACTCTATTGTTATGTTGGGATAGCAAATTGAGAGTACAATCCACAAATTTACAAAAAAGCAATGGAATGTAAAAGAGTGAAATTGAAAAAGGATAGGCAGGATAACCAAAAAATGAGATAAACATTTTATATTTTATTTTGAATACAAAAAACGGATTTAAGTGGCTGTTTAAGTGCAAACTAATCTATATCATTCACTCCTTTGCTTTACTATTGTTTGAAGTTTTCCGAAAGTTTAAATTGAAAAAAAACTAAATATGTTTGTGGCGAAAATTGGTTATCCTGCCTATCCACTCAAAGCAATAAAAAAGAGTGCATTTTGCACCCTTTTTTGAAATCTTTTAATTTGTTGTTTATTGCTCTGTTTCAACTTCTTTGTTTTTATTATCTACTTCTTCGTAGGTTAGTTCCTTTACTGCATACACATAACCTGTTTTCTTACTTATTTTTATGAAATTATGCTTTTTTAATGCTTTTCCTAATTTGTTAATTGTACCATCTGTTAGGTTTAATTTTGTTCGCTCTGCCAGTTTAGCTGCTATTTGAGAAGCATTTAAAAATAGTGTTGCTTTTTCTTTGTCTATTGGTTCAAACCACGTTAAAAGCAGTTCTTCTTCTGGACTGCGTAACTGATATTGTTCGTTATTTTCGGTTATATTTTTAATTTCTTCTTGGTCAAACCAATGTCTAAACCCACTTTTAAAAAGAAACAAAGCTTGTGAAAATGCCATATTAATATCTACATCGTGCTGGTATTTGATGTCTTCCAACTCAAAACAAAGGAATCTTCTGCTTCCTGTACTATCGTTTAAAAATTGTGCAGTATTGACACTTCCTGCAAAAGATGCTCTTCTTGGCATTGTTTCGTTATTGTGCCCGTAGGCTTTTCTCATTCTGATTTGGGTTTTTGTAATGATTTCTTTTAGTGATCCAATTTCAGAACGGTTTAAGTTTTCGAGTTCATCGAGATTTATAAGCATACATTCAGCCAATTGTACCAAAGTATCTTTATTGTTAGGGTTTATGGTTCCAGAAAATAAATACTCTTTCAATTGTTTTGGAACGAGTTTTTCAACCCAAGTTGTTTTTCCTAATCCTTGTTTACCACTAAAGACAATAACCGTATGATTAATTACTTTTTCATCGAGAACACAGCCCACCATTGCCACTAACCATTTTTTAAAACATTGCTGCCAAAGTTCTTGTTTTGTTGTGGTTATTGTGTTGGCTAATTCGGTAATGTAATCCGTCTTTTCATCATAGGTAGGTAAATTATAAAAGTAATCTTCAAATGGATTGAACAGCTCACAAAAATCAGAATACAATAAGTTTCTTAATGAAGAAAGATTGGTTTTAATTCGTCCTTTTAGACATTCTCGAAGCATTGAATTTTCTATAAAATCATTCATCACGTTCCACTTCTTTTTACTGAAATATTGAAACTCTAATTTGCCGGAAACTATGTTGTGCCGAAATACATATTTTCCTGATAAAAAGTTTTCGAGTTTGTCAATTTGTGTAACTCTCGGTTTCTCATCGTCGTCGTCATCTTCATCGTCAGTATTCTTGCTAGTTTGTTTCTTTTGTTTTTCATTTGGATTAGTTGCTTTTTCGATTTTACCAAATTCTAAAATATTTCCGTAGGCACTTGTTACAGCTTGTGAAACTTCTTTGTCATCAAAATTGAAATCGGTTTGAATGAAATTCAAAGCAACATCCATCGGCACTGCTTTTCGGTTCATATTACACGCTAATTGATGCACAAATACATTGCGGCTACCATTCGCATATTGCACTTTTTTTTCAGTGAATTTTATGCAATGATTGTAAATTGCTTCGTAATTGGTTTCGGCTATTGGGTCTTTGGTTTTGGGTTCTAGTTTTGTTTCGATTAAAGGCATTTCGACTTCGCTCAATGTGACAAAGGTTTTTGAATTCTCGTTTAGATATAAATTTTCATCAAAAGAATAAAAACATAATCGAGTTACATCTTTGCCTGATTTATCAATTTCTAATTTTAAAATACTTTCGTAATGTGCTTGGACTAATAGAAAAGCTTCTTTGTGATTTGCCTTATCGGAGTTTATTTTTACTAAAATTTTCAACCCATTTCCAGATGGACTGATGAAACTTGCAAATGTGAACTCGGATTGATTGGCCAAATGCGAAGCATTTTGCAACTCTTTTTCATTCAGTTTATCAATGTCAAGAATGATACATTTTGAATATTCTGCCAAGAATTCCAGTTTACGACCTCCAACAAATTTAGCTGAAGGTGTAAATGCAGGAAGTGATTTTTTTGCTTTGTTGTATGCTTCTATTTTGTTTTCAGCAAGAGATTTACGCAAGTAAACAATGCCGGGTTTGTACTTTCCTATTTTAATTTCGTCTAAAATTGTAAGTAATGATTTGTGTTCTACAACCTCTTTAAAATTCTTGAAAATGGTTACCATATGCTAATTATGAATTTTAAATTATGAATTATAAATGACCTTATTGTGTGATTTAAAACCTTTGGTTTGCAATCACAGCTTTCGCAAGTTCCGTTACACTTTTGCATATTATCTTCCTTTAAAAGATTTGTTGTAATGCTCCGTAAGGAGTTTTTCAACATCAGAAAGTTTGTAATAGATTTTGTTACCAACTTGGCTAAATGAAATTTTGCCTTCGTCTCTCCAGGTTTGTGCGGTACGTTTAGAAATTTTCATCAATAAAAGGAATTCTTGATTGTCTAAAAAGGTTTCCTTCTTTGGGTCTGCTTTAATAGAAATTTGAGATTGAATAGTGTCTAATTTGCTCATTAGATCCGTGAACTGGTCTTTTGTGAAGATAATTGCATCCATTTTTAAAGTTTTTTAAATGTTATGGTGCAAATGGAAGAAATATAAAAAAGTCCGATTAGACTTATTTGGTCTTATCGGACTAAAAAGTTTTTTAGACCTTATGAATATTGAATAGTTGAAATGTTAATTTTAGAAAAAATCGGACTATAGTTTTATTTTCCAATCATTATTCGGGTTCTTGTCAGTTCGAGTTGGCGACAAATACGTTTGAATTGTTTGAATTGAAAGCTCTTTTCCTTTTTCATCTAAATAATTATCACAAATGAATTTTGCAATTTCTTTAATTTTATGCTCGATGTAAGGTTTTCCGTTTGGTTTTACTTCATTCATCATTTGTTTATAAGCATCGGTTAAGATATTTATAGGTCCATTTAATCGAATTTTAAATGCTGGTTTTATTTCTGAATTTGCTTTTAAATCATTTTCTAGTTTTTCTTTCTCAATATCCAAAAGTAATTTTCTAGTAGTTTGTAATCTTACTTTTAATTTTTCGCATTGCACATTGTATTCGTCTAGATTTTTGTTTTTTGAAATAATATCAGCTTCTTCATAATCAAATATTTCTTCAGTTAAAAAAATTATTTTATCATTGAAGTTTTCTAGTTTTTCAACCTTTAATTTTGTTTCGTGAAATGAGAAATGTCTGTCTTCTGAATCGGCATTTATCAATCGTTTTGGCGTGTTTGACTTAGTATCTTTTAAGCTCGTAGATTCCAATTCTGTTCGTTTTTTATCTATTAAAGTGTATAATTTATTGTATCGGCTCATAGCGGTTTTAGAAGCAAAAAAAGCTTCATTATTGGCTAATAATTTTTCTAATTTGTTTATCCAAACCAAAGGTTCAGTTACCAATGTGCATTGATAATTTATAAAAGCTGGGAATTGTGATTGTCGGAGTGAGAATATTTTTTCAATTAAAGCATCGCAATAAATACTTAATGAGAATTTATCTTCAATAATAATATCGAATAATTGATTTTTTGACTGTGCCAAAGGTACTGCCAAATACTCTTGAAAAGGAGCTATTTTGATTGTTGTGTTTTCTGAATTCAAAGGTAATATTGCTGTTTCTTTTTGTCATTATTTATAAAATTGTAATTAAAAGCGGTTTAAAATTTGTTGTTTTCTGTGGATTATTGACCTGTCAAATACCATTCAACTTTTTTTCGTTTTGTTTGCTTTAAAAATTACTTGTTTCTACTTTGTAAATGTATAAAATAAAAAAAATCCTTCAGCAAAGGATTTTAAAATTAGTTGTTAACAATTAGTTAAATGTTTGATTGCATTTGTTTTACACTACAAAATTGAATGAATTATTTAGAAACTAAAAAATATAATTATCTACTGCTTTATCCAATTCTTCGCTAATTATTTTGGCATATATCTGCGTCGTGCTAATATCTTGATGATCCATAAGTTTAGAAACGTGCTCAATTCTCATACCATTATTTAAAGCATTAGTCGCAAAACTGTGTCTTGATAAATGAAAAGATAATGAAAAAGGTAATTTCATCATTTTACCCATTCTACGGAGTTGAAAATTGGCAGAATGATTTTCCTTTGACGATATAAAATATCTTAATTCTTCACTTTTATTATAAGAAACTTTATCTGTTATAATTGGGAATATAAAATCACCTTGCTGCGCATCTTCTTTTTTGTATTTACTTAAAATATCTAATGCTACTTTGCCGATTTTAAACTGGTGTAATCTTCCTGTTTTACGAATTACTTTTTTTATTCTTTGTTCTTCTTCGTTGAAGTTATGGCATTGTAATTCGATAACATCACTAAATCTTAATCCTCCTGCATAAATTGAGAAAAGGAATAAATCACGCCATAAATCTGCTTTCTTGCCTTCTTTTAGCTCTAAATTGGTTAATATTTCGATTTGGTCTTTGTTTAAAAACACTCTTTTTTCAGTATCTTTTTTTAATGTCAATTTGTTGAATGGATACATATATTCTGGAATAATATCTTCTTTGATGGCTTCCTTGAACATTATCGCCAAAATCATTATTGAATAGCGTTGTGTTGTTGCCCCATTTTTCAAAACATTTCCCATATGCGCCATATAATCCTTTAAAACCGAAACCGTAATATCATCAAAATAAACATCCTTACTACCTACATAATTTTCAAATTTCTTGGTATAAAGCATATAGTTTTTATAAGTCCCAAAAGAAACGCTTCCTTTTATTTTCTCACATCGAGCATAAGCATATTCAAAAAAATTAGGTACTTCTTTGCCCTTTATAGCTTCTTTTAACTTTTTGATTGAAATGGTTTTTACTTTGCGTTCCAAATCTGCAACTTGTCCTTCAGCATCTGCAATCTTTTGAGATAATGATGCATTCATTCTCGCACTATTTGGATGGTTCTTTTTTACTTTCTGCTTTGTTTCATCCCACTCGTTCTCTTTGAGTTTCACTCCAGCAGTGATAAATTTCGTTTTTCTATCTTTTATAATTCGGATATAAAGCGGAGAATGTCCTGTTTGGTCTGCTTGATGAGTTCTTAAGATTAGTTTAATTGAAGCCATAATAATAGGAAATTAGAATTGTTGTACTATATTTGTATTCCGATGCAAACAAGTGAAACCTTTGTAAATACAAGCCTTTCAAACTGATGCAACGCAGTACGAAGGTATAACATTTGGTACAACAAAACAAGTATTTCTATGCTTTTAATTGCATTATTTTTATCTTACAATTTTTATAAAGTCAATATATACAATACTTTAAGCGCAATTAAGAACTTGCAATTATATAATTAAGATAACAGCGGTTTGGCGCAATTGGGGCTTTAGGCAAACTTTAAAGTTGGTTTTGTGCTTGGAAGTTGGGTTTTTTATTCGATACATTTGGTCAACCAAATCCCCAACTGACGCCAAGCCACGAAACGTTAGGCGTAATTTTGCTCACGAAAATCAAAAACAGAAATGAAATCAGATATTGTATACGTAGAAATTAAAACTGGAACAAATCACAATGGAAAAGCGTGGATTGGAAAATGTTTCTTTTCTAAATCTGGGCAAACAATTTACTTTAATGGAAAGGTTTTGCAAAAAGGACAAGGAATATCAAGTAATTATTTTGATGTTGAAAATGGAAATGGTTACTGGATTTCTGGCGTGAAAAAAAATGGAGAAGACAGACATAAATTTGGAAGCGGATTAATTGAAATTGACGAAATTATTATTGAGGACTATTTAAAAATAATTGGAGAAACTGAATTGCAGAAAAATAAGTTTAAAATAGTGAACTTGAATAATGTTCCTGCAAAAGAGAAAGCAACCGAAATTCTAAATGAAAAATATGATTCAGAATTTGATATTTCAATTAGGTTCAAAAAAAAACCGAGTGATTTAACCGAAAATGAACTCGAAAACTTAATCAAATATTATAACGAAATTGATCTCCACGAAATGTACAAGAAAAATAGAAAGTTGTATATTGAACAATTAAAAGATTTAGAAACCGAAAAAGAAAAGCGAAATAAAGAAAAAAACTACGCCTAACAGCAGTTACACAAGATGCAAGGATTTAGTGGAATTGCCGTTTCGCATTGAACTTTTTACTTAAATAGAAAATATGCAGTCACGAAGCCTTGCACCTCGTGTAGCTGCGGAACGTTGGCGGGAATGCCAAAAAACTGCAAAATTGAAAATTACCACTCAAAAACTTTGCTAAAGTTATCCAATTGACTAACTTTGTCAAATGAATCAGAAATTTATAAGAGAAGTTGTTTATTACGAAGATTATTATCTTGATTTTTTTAACGCTCAAAAAGAAGAC
>NZ_JAYURN010000149.1:0-26688 GCF_043756175.1 Flavobacterium sp. | reverse complement strand
TATCGAAGAAACTTATGAATTGGGTGATGCTATCTTAGATAATGATCTAAACGAAGTTAAAAACGAGTTGGGAGATTTGTTGTTGCATATTGTTTTTTATGCCAAAATAGGAAGCGAAACCAACAGTTTCGATATGGGCGATGTTGCCAATGATATTTGCGAAAAATTAATACATAGACATCCACACATTTATGGAGATGTTGTAGTGGTTGATGAAGAAGAAGTAAAACAAAATTGGGAAAAACTGAAGCTGAAGGAAGGAAAAAAATCAGTTTTAGAAGGTGTTCCCAAAAGTTTACCTGCATTGGTTAAAGCTTCTAGAATTCAAGATAAAGTAAAAGGAGTTGGTTTCGATTGGGAAGAACCGCATCAGGTTTGGGATAAAGTACAAGAGGAATTACAAGAATTACAGGTTGAAGTTGAAGTAGGAAATCAAGACAAAATGGAATCTGAATTTGGTGATGTCTTATTTTCGATGATTAATTATGCTCGTTTTTTGAAAATTAATCCAGAAGATGCTTTAGAGAGAACCAATAAGAAATTCATTAAAAGATTTCAGTATTTAGAAAGTAAAGCCGGAGAATTAGGCAAACCTCTCTCTGATATGACATTAGCAGAAATGGATGTTTTTTGGGAAGAAGCTAAAAAGTTGTAGTTTTAAAAATTATTTTTTGAGATTGACTTTTGAGATTGATATTGATTTTTGAAATTGATTTTTGATTTATAATACTGGAATAATTATTGATACACGAATAGAATGAAATTATATTACGGCTTCTTTTTTATCATTTTTTTCTCTGCAAATACTTTTGCTCAGGAAGGCTCTTCTATTCCGTCTACTGGTATTCCAAGAGTTGATATGACTATTCCAAGTACTTCAAATACTACACCACAATATTCTATCTCAAAACCATTTGAAATTACAAAATTTAAAAAACCTTCTAAAATTTATGATGCTCCTCAGTTAGAAAAACCCAATCAATTTAACTCGCCAGTAAGCGATTTGAATCCAGGAAAGATGATGGCTGATAAGTTAAATAAAAATGCTAAAACCAATGGTGGAGAAGAAAATAGTGATTCGAAATTATATAGAAGAGATATGTTTTTGGGCGATTTTAAGACAAAAGCTGAAGTTGTAGGAATATTTTATCGAGATTTTGGTTTGGTCGATGGTGATTTAATTAGAATTTTTGTTAATGATAAAATTGTAATTTACGAGATTTATTTAGGCACTGACTTTAAACAATTGGATTTAAAACTAGAAAAAGGGATTAATAAAATAGAATTCGAAGCACTAAATCAAGGATATTCAGGTCCTAATACTGCTGAATTTAAAATATTTGATGAGAAATCAACATTAATTTCAGAAAATCAATGGAATTTAGGGACAGGTTTTAAAGCCAAAGTAATTGTAGTTAAAGAGTAGCATACTTTTCAGTATGCTACTCAAAATAAATTACTCAGATTGGTTTCTAAAAACCAATTTTCCATCAAAAGCATCTAATAGAATAATACTATCGGTAGCTATTGATCCCGCTAAAATTTCTTTCGACAATTGGTTCAATACGTCGCGTTGTATTACTCTTTTTACTGGTCTTGCACCAAATTGCGGGTCATATCCTTTTTCAGATAAATATTCTATTGCTTCTGGTGTAGCATCCATAGTAATTCCTTGTAGCATCAGCATTTTAGTAACCGATTTAAGTTGTAAACCTACAATTTGAGCTATATTAGCATTGGTTAGTGGCGTAAACATTACAATTTCGTCAATACGATTAATAAATTCTGGACGAACTGTTTGTTTTAGCAAACCAAGAACTTCTACTTTTGCAGCTTCAGTTGCAGCTTCGACACTTCCTTTAAGATTCTCAAATTTATCCTGAATTATTTGACTTCCCATATTAGAAGTCATGATGATAATCGTGTTTTTGAAATCGGCGAGACGCCCTTTGTTGTCTGTTAAACGTCCTTCATCTAGAACTTGTAATAAAATATTGAAAGTATCAGGATGTGCTTTTTCAATTTCATCTAATAAAATCACAGAATATGGTTTTCTACGAACGGCTTCCGTAAGTTGACCTCCTTCATCATAACCTACATATCCTGGAGGCGCACCAACTAACCTACTCACACTGTGACGCTCTTGATATTCACTCATGTCAATTCTAGTCATGGCATTTTCATCATCAAAAAGATATTCGGCTAAAGCTTTTGCTAGTTCGGTTTTTCCAACACCCGTTGTTCCAAGAAAAAGAAAGGTTCCAACAGGTTTTTTCATGTCTTGTAAACCGGCACGACTTCTGCGAACAGCATCGCTCACAGCTTGTATAGCTTCTTCTTGACCCACTACCCTTTTATGTAACTCATCTTCTAGATGTAGTAATTTTTCGCGTTCGCCTTGCAACATCTTCATGACTGGAATTCCTGTCCATTTTGCGACTACTTCAGCAATGTCTTCTCTGGTTACTTCTTCTTTTATTAATGAAGTACCTGATTGATTTTCAATTAATTGCTTTTGTAAAACGTCTAATCGTTCCTGTGCTTCTTTTATTTTTCCGTAACGAATTTCGGCTACTTTTCCGTAATCTCCATCTCTTTCGGCACGTTCTGCTTCGTATTTAAAATCTTCAATTTCTGTTTTTATGGTTTGAATATTATCAACCACATCTTTTTCAGACTTCCATTTGGCATAAATCTCATTTCTATCTTCTTTGATATTGGCCAAATCCATACCTAAGATTTTGAGTTTACTCTCATCTTTTTCTCTTTTAATGGCTTCGATTTCTATTTCGAGTTGCATTATTTTACGGTCTAAAACATCGAGTTCTTCTGGTTTAGAGTTAATCTCCATTCGCAGTTTAGAAGCTGCTTCATCCATTAAATCGATAGCTTTGTCTGGCAAAAAACGATTGGTAATATAACGTTGAGATAATTCGACAGCAGCAATAATAGCCTCATCTTTTATCTGAACTTTATGGTGTGTTTCGTATTTTTCTTTTATTCCACGTAGGATAGAAATAGCACTTTCGGTATCTGGTTCTTCCACCATAATTTTCTGAAAACGGCGTTCGAGTGCTTTGTCTTTTTCAAAATATTTTTGATATTCATCCAGTGTTGTTGCTCCAATAGCACGCAACTCCCCTCTAGCCAAAGCTGGTTTTAAGATATTTGCTGCATCCATGGCACCTTCGCCACCACCAGCACCTACAAGCGTATGAATTTCGTCAATAAACAAAACGATATCACCTTCGGCTGCAGTTACTTCTTTTACGACAGATTTTAGACGCTCTTCAAATTCACCTTTGTATTTTGCTCCAGCGATTAATGCGCCCATATCGAGCGAAAAGACTATTTTATCTTTCAAATTATCAGGAACATCACCATCTACAATTCGGTGCGCTAAGCCTTCTGCAATAGCAGTTTTACCAACACCAGGTTCCCCAACGAGCATAGGATTATTCTTAGTTCTTCGAGTTAAAATTTGTAAAACACGTCGAATTTCTTCATCACGACCAATAACAGGATCTAGTTTGCCACTTTTTGCTAATTCGTTTAAATTTTTAGCATATTTATTTAAAGAATTATAAGTTTCTTCGGCAGATGCTGAAGTTACTCTTTCTCCTTTTCGAAGTTCATCAATAGCAGCTTTTAGGACCTTTTCTGTAACTCCTTGATCTTTTAAAATTTGAGCTACTTTACTTTTTGATGCAAAAATGGCTAATAGTAAATGCTCGATAGAAACAAATTCGTCAGTCATCTTTTTTGCAATAATTTCCGCTTCGTTAAGCGTTGTATTTGCTGTTCTAGAAAGCATGATTTCTCCTCCAGAAACTTTAGGAAAACTTTGTATTGTAGCATCAAGTACTTGCTGAAATAACGGAATATTTACATTTAGTTTTTTTAAAATAAATGGTGCAACATTTTCATCGACTTCAAAAATTGCCTTAAAAATGTGTTCATTTTCTATTTGTTGTTGTCCAAAGCCTTTTGCTAGTTGTTGTGCCGCTTGAATGGCTTCTTGCGATTTGATTGTAAATTTATTAATGTTCATATATTTTCAGGTTTCTTGTTTATTTAAATTTGATAAATAATGGTCAATTGTTATTCCAATACGAAAAATAAGACAAAATGTCTGTTGCAGAATGGTTTTAAATGACAAAATGTCTTGAAATATGACCAAATGTACATTTAATGTGTTTGATAATAAATAAATGAAATTAAAAAAAAAGCACAAAGTTCGTAATGATCTTTGTGCTTTTTTTGTGATTAGAAACAAATTACATTTGTCTAATTTGTTTAAGTTTTTCTTTCCAAGTTGCTAACTCTTCTTTTTGACGTTCTATATTTTTCATTACTTCAAGAACCATCGGATTGTCTTTTTTAGCATTTGCAAAAAACTGAATGTTGTTTTCTAATTGGAAAATTTCGTTCTGAACTTCTTCAACTTTTCTAATTAAGAAGATTTTCTCATTATCAATTTTTCTGGTATCATTAGTTTCTGACAAACTATCCATTCTATTACTAAAACGCATCATATCACTATCTTTTTTGCTCAAACTAAGTTTTTCGAAAAGAACATCTAATATTTTATTAAATTTTCCTTCAATATGACGTCTTGCAAATGGTACTTTTCCTATGCTTTTCCATGCTTCGATATGAGATTTTATAGCATCAAGATCGGTTTTGTGATCACCAACTAGCTCGAATGATTTTAGTGTTTCTAAGTATTCTTTTTTCTTTTCGAAAGCAGCAACTTCTACTTCTTCATTTTCATTTTTCTCGGCATGCAATCTGTCAAAATAATGATTACAAGCTTCTTTAAACTCTTTCCAAACCGAATCTGAATATTTTTTTGGAACATGACCAATTTGTTTCCATTCCTCCTGAATTTTCTTCATAATAGGAGTCGAAACGTTAAAATCGGCACTTTCTTGCAATTCTTTAGCACGAGCTACCAATGCATTTTTCTTGTCAAGATTTGTACTTTGTTCTTTTTTTATGTCTTTATAAAACGAATTTTTGTGGACATTAAAATTACGAACCGCAGTTTTAAAATCACTCCAAGTTTGTTCATTTACTTCAGTAGGTACTTTTCCTGCGCTAAAAAAACTAGAACGCAAAGCTTCTATTTTTTCAACTTGACCTTGCCAACCAGAGTGAACAGTAATTTTTTCGGTAGCAATGGTTTCGATAGTAGCAATTATTTCTTTTTTCTTGGCTAAATTTTCAACCTCAGAACCTCTTTGTACTTCAAAAATAAGTTCTCGTTTGTCGTGCATTTGTTTAGTTAACTCGCTAAAAGCTGCCCAAATTTCCTCACGATTCTCTCTAGAAACAGGACCAATGTCTTCTTTCCAGATT
This sequence comes from Flavobacterium sp., assembly GCF_043756175.1. GTDB lineage: Bacteria > Bacteroidota > Bacteroidia > Flavobacteriales > Flavobacteriaceae > Flavobacterium. The sequence goes on along the minus strand of NZ_JAYURN010000149.1, from coordinate 21,327 downwards.
TTATGTAACGATTGCAACTCTCTAAAAGCCTTCATTACATCAGCCTCATTTACAAGTTCTTGCGCACGAGCTATTATTTTAAGTTTCGCTTCAAGATTATGTTTAAAATCTATATCACGAGCTTCGCGATCTAAATGTAAATAATCGTAAAAATTCTCCACATGAAAATGAAAATTATTCCAAACATGGTTGTATTTGTCTTTGGGAATTGATCCTGCAGTTTTCCAACGTTCTCTTAAATCGTTAAATTGTTTGAGATTGTCTTTTATGTTTTCGCCAGGATTAATCAATGATTTTAATTCTTCGATTAATGCTAAACGTGTTTGTAAATTCGATTTCAAATCAGATTCTAAACTCTTAAAATGGATGTTTTTCTTACTTCTAAAATTGTTATATAATGAATCAAACTTCAATTTTAATGGAAAATGGTACTCAAATCCTTCGGTCGAATCTGGGTTTTCGTGAACAAACTCTTCCTTTTTTTCTTCGATAAAATGGTTGTATTTAGACAAGAAAGCTGATTTTATTTCTTCAATATGGTTTTTTACAGCCATAATTTTGTCCGAAACTACTAGGTTTTCTAGTTCCGCAACCAGATTTTCCATATCCATTGCTTCATAATTCTGCATTGGAATATCGTGACTTTCGCCAAGAGATGCATCTTCGCTAACTTCAGCGTTCAAATTTTCGATTGTTTCAATCGCTTCATTTCTAGAATCTTGAACCTCTATTTGCGATTCTAATACTTCATTTCCATCTACCAAAGGTAGGTTATCGTGTTGCTCTTCTTGCATGGTGCAGAATATTTACAGTTATTATAACGCCGAAGGTACTAAAAACGTATGAAAACAGAAAGTAAATTTTATTTAAAATAAAAAATTATGTGAGATAATCTGCCCAAGTAATTTTAGCTTTTTCATACATTTACAGCAAATTACAAAGTAAATGTCATCACATCATATCGTTCGAGACGACCAAGAACCTGCATTAATCATTGCAAACGGCGCAGCTTGCAGTTCCGAATTATTAGGGCACTTATTAGAATGGTCGCCATTGGTAATCGTTTTAGATTCCGCAATAGAACGTGTTTTAGAATTAGGAATTAAAGTTGATGTTTTATTGGGAGATTTCGATCGTGGTTTCGATCCAGAATATTATAAAGACAAACAATTTCCGCTCGAAATAGTTTATGCTCCAGATCAAAATAAAACCGATCTCGAAAAAGCATACGATTATCTTATAGAAAGAAAAATTCCAATGGCTAATGTTGTTTGGGCAACAGGAAAAAGAGCTGATCATACTATTACCAACTTAACCAATATTGTTCGCTACCGAGATTTATTGAAAATTGTTATTTTAGACGACCATTCAAAAATTTTTTTATTGCCTGCTAAATTCGAAAAATGGTATACTTCAAACACGCCAATTTCACTTATACCAATAGGAATGGTTTCAGGAATTAATTCTAAAAATTTATTTTATCCATTAGAAAATGACATCTTAACAATTGGGTACAGAACTGGAAGTAGCAATCATGTTTTAGAAGACGGAATTGTAACAATTGAACATCAAAAAGGCGATTTAATTATGATGGAATGTTTAGATTAAATTCTAAAAAGTCTTTGTAAGATTAGTGTTCTTTGAATTTCATTTTTTACAACTATCTTTGCAACCGAAATTAAGAGTATGAAAGCGAAAATAGTTCCTGAAAAAATAAATCTGCATCCCAGAAATCTGCATAAATTTGGATATGATTTTGAAGCATTAATAATATGTTCTCCAGAATTAAAAAAACATGTTTTTACAAACGAATATGATACTCAAACTATCGATTTTAGTAGTCCAGAAGCTGTAAAAGCACTAAATAATGCCTTATTAATATCCGATTATAACATTCAGAATTGGGATATTCCGCAAGATTATCTTTGTCCGCCCATTCCTGGAAGAGCCGATTATATTCATTATATAGCTGATTTATTAGCATCAAGTAACAACGAAATTATCCCTGAAGGCGATAATGTAGTAGGTTTAGATATAGGAATTGGTGCCAATTGCATTTATCCTATAATTGGAAATTCGGTTTACGGTTGGAGTTTTGTTGGTACTGATATTGATGAGAATTCGATTCAAAATTGCAAAAAAATCATCGAAAACAATTCGAAATTAATTGATGCCGTTAGTTTGCAACAACAAATAGAATCTAGATTTATATTCAAAAATATTATTCTGCCAGAAGACAAATTTGCGTTTACAATTTGTAATCCACCGTTTCATAATTCGGCAGTAGAAGCTACAAAATCAAATATACGAAAAGTAAATAATCTTACCGAAACTAAAAATAAAACTTCAGTTTTGAATTTTGGTGGACAAAATGCCGAATTGTGGTGTGATGGTGGAGAAATAGGATTCATCACCCAAATGATTTATGAAAGTGCAAAATACCCAATGCAAGTTTTGTGGTTTACTACATTAGTATCCAAAAAAGAAAATTTACCTAGTATTTACAAGACTTTAAACAAAGTTTCCGCCGTCGAAATAAAAACAATTGATATGGCGCAAGGTCAAAAAACTAGCCGAATCGTAGCTTGGACATTTTTGAGTGAGGCGCAACAAACAGCTTGGAGATTTTAAACTATTCATTCCAAATTTCCCATGCTTTTTCTGCCTGAAAAACTAACATATCGTAGCCATTTTTTATCATTGCTCCGTTATTTTCCGCTTTTTTAAGAAATTCTGTTTTTTCGGGATTGTAAATCAAGTCGAAAGCAATGTGTTTTGAAGTAAAATATTGATACGGAATTTCTGGAAATAATTCGGTTTTTGGGAAAGTTCCCAATGGAGTGCAATTGATGATGATTTGAAAATCATCAAAAGTATTGGCATCTATTTGATTGTAAGTAATCGTGTCTTCTTTTTCTTGACGAGATACAAAAACACTTTCAATATTTAATTTTTTCAAGCCAAAAGCAACTGCTTTTGCAGCACCTCCAGTTCCTAAAATCAAAGCTTTTTTGTGACGCGATTTTAATAAAGGTTCAAGAGATTTATTAAAACCAAAAAAATCGGTATTATCACCAAATAATTTACCGTTTGGAGAGATTCTAATAGTGTTTACTGCACCAATTTCTTGTGCATTTTCCGACAATTCATCTAAAAAAGGAATAATGACTTCTTTGTACGGAATGGTAATGTTAAGACCAATTAATTCAGGGTTGTTTTTTAGAATTGTTGAAAAATTATCAATATTTTGAATGTCGAAATTTTCGTAACTAAACTTATCAAATATTTTTTCTTGCTTAAATTTGGTTGTAAAATAATTTTGCGAAAAAGAATAGCTGATGTTTCTACCTAGTAATCCTAGTTTTTTCATTTAGTTGTGTTAATAAAAATAAATAAACCACATAGATACATAGAAAAAATGAAGAAGCTTTACTAATTATAGATCTCATAGTTTTCTATGTTGAAAAATAATATTTTCCCCTAAACAACTTTATAAACTATTAAAAATCTATGTTTCTATGTGGTTAAAAGAATTTACTTTTTATGTTTATCAATAATTTCTTGAATCTCTTTCCGTTCCCAAACTACTGGGAATAATTTTTCGATAATATTTCTTTTTTTGAAGTTTTGACGCAAACCATTACTTAAATGAAAAACTCCTTTTTCGGTTTCATTTAGCATAAAGTACAAACCGGCTAAACGATATTCGATTTCAAATTCTTCTGGGAAATGCTCGCAGGCTAGCAACAAAGTTTGTATGCAGGCTTGAAATTCTCCCAGAAATTGTAAAGTATCTGTCCAAAGCAACCAAGTATCTAGTTGGTAATCGCCAAATTCTACGGCTTTTCTGTAACCGTATTCAGCTTCTTCAAAAAGATTTATTGCTATATTTATGCTTGCAAAACGTTTCCAATATAATTTATTTTCACCATCTATTTGTATAGCTTTATTTACGTAATACAATGCTTTTGGATAGTTTTTTTTGCGGAAATAAAAATCGGTTATCGCTATCCAACCTTTGTCTAATAAAGGATCCTCGTGTACGGTTTGGTTGTAAAACTTAATTGCTTCGATTTCATTTCCTAATTTTTCATAACATTTTCCTATTCGCAATAACGCATAAGAAGTTGGATCATCTAACTTGATGGTTTCGTTATAATTTTCGATAGCTTCTTCATAACGTTTTAGTCGTTCAAGCGCTTTTGCTTTTTCCATATAAGCGCCTAGAAACTCATCGTCTATGAGTGTCGCATAATCGAAAGCAACCAATGAAGCTTCGTATTGTTTGAGTCCATAATTTAATCTTCCTAACTGATGCCAAGCGATTTCGCTATAAGGATTGGTGTCGATATATTTTGTAATATATTCTACTGCCTCTCTGTTTTGATCTAAAAATTCGAAGCAATAAACTACATTATATAAGCTAGATTGTTCTTCTGGATCTTCTTCTAGGCATAAGATAAAATTTTCTTTTGCCAATTCGAGATTGTCTAAAAATAGATATTCCATACCTATAAGATTGTAAACATCTGGAAGGTCGTCTGTATATTTTAAAGCAATTTTTAGGTATTCTACCGCTTTTTCGTGTTGGTCTCTTTTAGAGCATATATTGGCTCTTTGTATGTATATCTCTTCGTTTGTAGGTTCTATAGCATATAGTTCGTTAAGCATTTTTTCTGCAATATCGAGCTTATCGTCATAAACAAGCATTTCTACTTGTACGAGTTTTAGTCCTGTCGATTTTGGGTGCTGCTCTAAGGCGAGTTTTAAGGCTTTTTTTGCCAATGCAGGCTTGCCTATATCTAAGTAATGTAATATAATATCCTCGAATTCTTCTGAATCAAAAAACAACACTTTGTTTGTTTTTAGCATTGATTCAAATTTTGATAAGGATAAGTTTTGATCGTCTTCTTCTTGGCTCAAGTACATGGTCGTTTCGTTTAAAGTTATCCAAAATAAAAATAGAACTTAAATAATCAATAGAATGCTTTTTTATTTTTTGTTGTGAACAATTTAATTAACATTTTTTAATTGATAATTGACAGTTGATAATTAATAATTTTTAATTTGATAACTGAATGTTCAATTTTAGATTGAAGCTCTAGCCCTGATAGTAGTGAAAATCCTTTTTTGAGGTTTTTACCGAAAAAAAGATTACTTCACTAAAATTTTATTTTAATCGGAGTTCAGTGAACTTCGTTTGTAACGGATAGCAGGAAATAGCTTCAAAAAATCATCAATTATTTATTTACCACTCATTACTTCATTCATAGCTTCAATAATTATGCCACAACCGTCGGTAATCTCTTGGTTTGTAATGGTTAATGGTGGCGTGATGCGAATGGCGCAACTTTCGAAGAGTAACCAAAACAAAATGAGTCCTTTATCTTGACATTTGAAGATGATTTGGTTTGTAATTTCGGGACTTTCTGTCATTATGGCAAGCATCAATCCTTCGCCACGAACCTCTTTTATGAGGTTATGTTGTAACAAGTTACGAAATAATTGTTCTTTTTGCAAGGTTTCTTGCATGATATTGGTTTCAACCAGTTCTTGCAAAGTAGCTAAACACGCTGCTGCGATTACTGGATGCCCTCCAAAAGTGGTGATGTGTCCGAGTTTTGGGTCATGGCTTAGCAAATCCATATGGGCTTCGTTTGCTGTAAATGCGCCTACTGGCATGCCACCGCCCATTCCTTTTCCCATAACGACAACATCTGGTACAACATCGTAATTTTGGAAACCAAATAGTTTTCCTGTACGACCAAAGCCAGGTTGTATTTCGTCGAGAATCATGATAGCTCCTATTTCGTCACAACGTTTTCTTATTTTTTTCAGAAAATCGTTTTCGGGACGAATAAATCCTGCTCCACCTTGTATGGTTTCGAGGATTATTCCTGCAGTTTTTGTGGTTATTTTTTGAATATCAGCTTCGTTATTGAAGGTAATAAAATCGACATCAGGAATTAGTGGACGAAATATTTGTTTGCGCTCTTCAAATCCCATAACACTCATAGAACCCATCGTGTTGCCGTGATACGCATTATGACACGAAATTAGTTGGCTTCTTCCAGTAATTCTTCGGGCGAGTTTTAGTGCGCCTTCAATAGCTTCGGTTCCTGAATTGACTAAATAGGTTTTGTTTAGTTTTTCGGGCATGTTTTGTGCCAAAAGTTTGCACAATTTGACTGCAGGATCTTGTGCATATTCGCCATACACCATAACGTGCATGTATTTGTCTAACTGATTTACGATCGCTTCTTTTACTCTTGGATGTTGGTGTCCTAAAGTGCAAGCGGAAACTCCTGCTACAAAATCTAGATATTTTTTGTTATTTGTGTCGTATATATATGAACCTATGGCATGCGAAACTTCCATACCTAATGGATATGGTGAAGTTTGTGCTTGGTATTTGAGGAAATTTTGTTTCAATTGTTTATTCGTGGATTTGGTTATTTGTTTATTTGAAAATAATTTTGAATAACGAATTTTGAATTCTGTTTTGTTCAAAATTCAACCTTTTTATTTTAAAACTTTACTTTTTTTTCTTCTTAACCACAACTTTCTTTTCCACTTTCAGCTTATCATATTCTAAAGTTTCTTTAGATGGTTCCATAGGAATATCGATATCTTTCGATTTTGCTTTCGATTCTTTTTGCGCTTTGGCATCGAGTTCGAGTTCTTCTTTTGGGAAAATATCTTCTTTAGTAAGTATTTGTTCATCGCCACGCCAAATAAATCCTTTTAGTTTTCTGGCATTTTCTGGAAGTTCTTCCTCTGGATAAATAATTCCATCTACATTGGTAAAAAACGTAATGGTTTCGATATTATTATCTTCCAAAATCATATTAATTTTACTACTCACATTTTTGTTTATTCCTATGAGCTCATTTTTCTCGTTTCGCATGTAAAAGATGACTTCGGTGTTTTTTACAACATCGACTTCGTGTAATTTATTATCTTTAAATTTCCCGAATAAATTTTGTCCTTTTACTTGGTTAAAACCTTCACCAATAGTGTCTTTTGAAATAATAAACGCATTGTTTAACACTTTTAGGGAATCTACTTTTTCGGTTTTAGCATCAGAAATCAAATGCATAACATCTCCAGTCATTTGATTTTTTCCGTTCCAAAAAATAGGTTTTCCTATCATTTGTGTTAATCCCCTTTTTTGGTCATAGTGAATAGAATCACATTTTCCGCTCATATCTTTTTTGAAAAAACGAGCATTATTTGAACCTCGAATTATTCGGTTTTTGGGTTTACCTGTTACTAATAATTTTTTAGCATGAAAGTAAACAGAATCTTTTTCGAACAAAGTAATAGCAACGGCTTTTTTGGTAATAAACATTGAATCTTTTTGCTTGTAAACCTCAGCGTAATTCCCTTTTAAAACAAAATTATTTATCGTATCAGTTACTTTGACATTGTTTTTTGCCCGAGCAAAATCTAGCTTTCGGTCGTAATAAATATCATCACCTTCTATGAGTCGGTCTTTGTAGGTTATTTTAGAACCTTTTTGCAGTTTTCCTTCGTCTTTTTTGGTATCATAAAAACCTTTGATCGTATAAATTGTATTTGTTGTCGATGTGATAGTTGATGGTCCAAAAACATAAGCATGCCCTGAATTTGTATAATAATCTAAATGATTTGTTTTGATAGTTTGTCTAGGATTTGTAACCGTAACTGCCTCTAAAAATTGAAATTTTTTCTGGTTCAAATAATATCTTCCAGAATTACTTACCAACGTATTTTCGGGATCACGAATAGTTCCTCTTGAGTTATAATAAGCTTGTTGAGAACTTCTATCAAAGTTAATCGTATCGGTAGCTAGCGTCATTTTTGGATCACGCATTACGACATCACCGGTGGCATAAGCAAATTTTGTATTTCCATTATATTCAGCATATTTGCTATTCATAAATAAGGTATCGCCTTGCACCATATTTACATTTCCGAAAATTTTAACAAAGTTAGATTTTGTAAAATGATAGGCTTTATTACAAGTCATTCGAACGCCTTCGTGTATAATAATTACATTACCTGTCAGCACAATTGCTCCAGGAACTTCTTTTTCTGAAATATCAAGAAAATCAGAGTGCTGAATAATTATTTGCTTCGAATCTTGCGACCAAAGCATTACTTGACTGAAAAGCATTAATATCAAAACGAAACGAAAATATATTTTATTCAATGGAATGTATTTTTTGTCAAAATTAAGGAAAATATGAAAAATATGGTTTTTATTAAGAATTATTTATAATTACTCGATAATCATCTCTTTCAGTTTTTCTCTATATTCTTCCAGAATGTCAATTTTTGAAATAAATCCGAAGAATTTCCCATATTTAATGACAGGAAGTATTGCTTGCTTTGTGGTTTCAAATTTTTCCATAACTACTTCTACTCCATCGTCGTATTGCACAACATCGATAGGTTGTTTTAATATTTCATTAACCGAAGTATATTTTACTTTGAAAGAATTAAAAATGGTTGTTCGAATGTCATTAAAATCTACAATTCCAATTAATTTTTCATTTTCATCAACAACTGGAAAAAGCTCTTGATTTAAGGTTGATAAATGATCGACCAAATTTTCTAACGAATTTTGTAAAGTAATTGTTTTGATATCGGTTTTTATCAAAGCTAGAAAATCGATACTTTGTAAAATATTTTTGTCTTTATTACTGGTGAAAACATCTCCCTTATCAGCTAAATTTTTCACGTCCATCGAATGTTTTTCGAACCTTTTAGATACTGCAAAACTTATCGAAGAAACAATCATAAGAGGAACCATCAGGTCGTAACCACCCGTAATTTAGCCAATTAAAAAAATGGCTGTAAGCGGTGCGTGAAATAATCCGCTCAAAATTCCTGCCATACCCACAATCGTAAAATTCCCGATAGGTAATGTACTAGAAATTCCTAGAAGGTGTATCGATTTTGCTACAAAAAAACCCAAATAAGAACCTACAAATAGTGAAGGTGCAAAGTTACCACCGTTACCACCACTTCCAAGTGTTAATCCTGTTGCAAAGGATTTTAGCAAAACTGTTATACCTATAAAAGCAAGTAAAATCCATTCGCTTTTTTTATGATTTTTAAGAATTGTATTGTCTAATAAAATTTCGGGATGGTTTGTAGATAAAGTTCTAATACTTTCGTAACCCTCTCCAAAAAGAGTTGGGAAAAAGAAAATTAAAATCGCTAAAAGTGTTGCTCCAAACAATGCTTTTCTATAGGGTCTTTTCTTGAATCGGCTAAAAAAATGTTCGACTCTTCTGAAATTCCGTGCATGATATACCGAAACAAAACCAGCCAATATTCCTAACAAAATATAATAAGGTGTGTTGTAAAAATTGAAGGTTTGTTCCTGATTAAAACTTAATAATATATCTCTACTTAAGATCATTTGTGAGACTAAAGCACCCGTTGCCGCCGATATCATAATAGGAATAAATGCCGAAATACTAACATCGGTTAGTACCACTTCGATAGCAAATAAAACCCCTGCAATAGGTGCATTGAAGGCAGCTCCAATTCCAGCGGCAACGCCACAAGCTAACAACAAAATTCTATCTTTTTGAGAGAGTTTGTATTTCTGAGCAAAATTAGAACCAAAAGCGGCACCAGTAATTACAATTGGGCTTTCTAATCCGGCTGAACCACCTAATCCGACAGTTAATGAGCTTGTAATAATTTGGGCGTACATTTGTTTTTTAGGTACAATTCCGCCTTTTTTTGCTACAGCATGTAAAATATTTGAGCTTCCTTTTTCTAATTTCCCATTAAGAAATCGTTTGACTACAAAAACAGTAAGCAAAATTCCTATAACGGGTAAAATGCTGTTAGAATACGGTAATTTTAAATAAGTATTTAAATAATTAGCAAACAAAAACACATTGTGAGCAAAACTTTTTAAGACAATAACGGCTAAAGCGCAAGAAATTGCTACAGCAACACAAGATAGATAGATAAAATTTCTTTCCGATAAAATTTCTTTTGCTAAAACAAAGAGACTCTCGAAACGGCGAATTATTTTTCTTACAAATAATTTAAAATTTACTGAAAGTCTATTGGGCATTTTTGTATTTTGAATTGTAGAATTACAAATATAACTTTTTATTTTTGTTTGTTTTGAATGAAAAACTACTAAATAATAATTTTAATTTAAAACGAAGTATCTTTACCTAAACATTAAGAACAAATGAAAATCACCAAACTATTTAATGATTTTTTTGAAAGCGAAAAATCTAGTGGATTGTTCCTAATAAGTTGTACACTTTTTTCATTGGTTATAGCAAACTCGGCAATTAGTGGCAATTATTTGCATTTTTGGCATACAAATTTGGCAGGAAATAGTTTAGAATATTGGATAAATGACGGGTTAATGACCATTTTCTTTTTATTAATAGGTTTAGAATTAGAAAGAGAAGTTTATGATGGTGAATTATCTAGTATTAAAGATGCGATGTTACCTATTTTTGGTGCTATTGGCGGTATGATTGTTCCTGCAGGATTGTTTTTATTGATTAATTATGGAACCACATCCCAATCCGGAGCAGGAATTCCTATGGCGACCGACATTGCTTTTGCCTTGGCCATATTATCGCTTTTAGGAAATCGAGTGCCATTATCGCTAAAAGTATTTTTAACTGCATTAGCAGTAATAGATGATTTAGGAGCTATCTTGATAATTGCTATTTTTTATACCAAAACATTATTGTGGAGTAATTTATTGATTGCATTAAGCATTTTTGGATTTTTATTAATCCTGAACCGTCTTAAAGTAAGAAACTTAATTATATATTTAATTGGCGGGATTTTTATGTGGTATTTTATGTTACACTCAGGTGTTCATGCTACAATTACTGGTGTTTTACTCGCTTTTGCCATTCCTTTTGGAAATGGAAACACAAAATCAACATCTTATATATTGCAACACTTTTTACACAAACCAGTAGCGTTTTTTATACTTCCTTTGTTTGCATTGGCAAATACAGCCATAGTAATAAGTTCGAATATTGGAGAAACTCTAACTCAAAATTATAGTATAGGAATTGCGTTGGGATTAATAATTGGAAAACCATTAGGTATTTTTCTAGTAAGTCTGTTAGCAGTTTCGTTAGGAATTTGTAAACTTCCCACGGATTTAAATTGGAAATCTATTCTTGCCGTAGGATTTCTGGGTGGTATCGGTTTTACGATGTCTATTTTTATAACCTTATTGGCTTTTAGTGACGAAACAATTATAAACAATGCAAAATTTGTCATTTTACTTTCCTCATTAATTGCGGGAATTATCGGGTATTTTAGTTTGAAATTGGTGTTAAAAATTCCTATTATCGAAAATAAGAATTGATAAACCAATTTTAATTTTCAAATTAATAATATCTTTGCATTTCTTAATTTTCATTACATGAAACGTGTTGTTATAGGTCTTTCTGGAGGTGTCGATTCGAGTGTTGCTGCTTATTTATTGCAAGAGCAAGGCTACGAAGTAATTGGTCTGTTTATGAAAAACTGGCATGACGATTCTGTTACTATTTCTAACGAATGTCCTTGGTTAGAAGATAGCAACGATGCTTTATTGGTTGCCGAAAAATTAGGTATTCCTTTTCAAACGGTCGATTTAAGCGAGCAATACCAAGAGAAAATTGTCGATTATATGTTTAGCGAATACAAGAAAGGACGCACACCAAATCCTGATGTACTTTGCAATCGTGAAATTAAGTTCGATGTTTTTATGAAAATTGCGCTATCACTTGGTGCCGATTATGTTGCCACTGGGCATTATTGCCGAAAAGGAGAGATTGATGTCGATGGTAAACCAGTTTATCAATTATTAGCAGGTGTCGATGATAATAAAGACCAATCTTATTTTTTATGTCAATTATCGCAAGAGCAATTGGCCAAATCTTTATTTCCTATTGGCGAACTTACCAAACCTCAAGTACGTGAAATTGCCACTAAAATGGAATTAATCACTGCCGAAAAGAAAGATTCTCAAGGTTTGTGTTTTATAGGAAAAGTACGCTTACCAGAATTTTTGCAACAACAATTAAAACCCAAAGATGGTTTAATTTTTGAAGTTGATGCAACCAATGAAATATACAATCCAAAAGAAGTCAATTTCGATTCATTAGAAGAAAAACTAGCCTTCGAAGCAAAAAATATCGAATATACTCCAGAAGTTGCTAAAGTTGTAGGTAAGCATCAAGGCGCTCATTATTTTACCATTGGACAACGAAAAGGATTGAATGTAGGCGGAACAAAAGAAGCTTTATTCATCATTTCGACCGATGTTGAAACCAATACAATTTATACAGGACAAGGACACAATCATCCCGGATTATTCAAAAAAGCATTGTTTGTTTCTAAAGATGAAATTCATTGGATTCGTCCAGACTTGGCTTTAGCCAACGGACAAACGATGCAAGTTATGGCTCGTATTCGTTACCGTCAGGAATTGCAGAAAGCGACTTTGCATCAGTTTGAAAACGGAATATATGTAGAGTTTGAAAGTCCACAATCGGCCATTACACAAGGGCAATTTGTTTCTTGGCATATTGATGATGAATTAGTTGGTTCGGGAGTTATTTCCTAATCCTTTAAAAGTATAATTTCTTTGTGTATATTTGAACTTCCAAAATTTATACAACCATGAAAAAACTACTACTTTTTTTTATTTTCACAGTATCAATAAATGCTTTTTCACAAGAAGATGCTTGGGTTTACTTTAATGCAAAACCTAATGCATCAGTTTTTTACAGTAATCCTTTATCTGAGTTAACGCAGCGTTCTCTAGATAGAAGAACTACACAAGGAATTGCATTAGATATTAAAGACGCACCATTGCACCAGCCTTATGTTGATCAAATTACAGCAGCTACTGGAATTACCGTTTTAGCCAAATCAAAATGGTTAAATATGGTTCATGTTCGAGGATTGCAAACCAATATTGCTGCATTATCAGGTTTGTCGTTTGTAAATCATATCCAGTATGCCAATCATTCGTTGAATCCAGGTGGAAGAGTTGCTCAACCTTCAAACAAAACAAGTAGAATAAACAAATGGCAAGATACTAACGAAACTCAGATTAACTACAATTATGGTAATTCAGCCAATCAAGTACAAATGCTAAATTGTCATATTTTGCACCAACAAAATTATACAGGAACTGGAAAAGTTGTAGCCATTTTAGATGCTGGTTTTCCGGGTGTAAATACAGCAGCACCTTTTGCAAGTTTACGCACAAGAGGATTAATATTAGGAGGTTATGATTTTGTAAATAACTCAACCAATTTTTATACAGGAGACAATCATGGAACCAACGTTTTATCAACAATGGGTGCTAATGCTACTAATTTAATAGGTACAGCTCCCGATGCAGGTTATTATCTTTTCATAACAGAAGATGTTGGATCAGAAACACCATTGGAATTAACAAATTGGGTTGAAGGTGCCGAAGAAGCTGATAGATTAGGAGTAGATGTGATAAATTCTTCTTTGGGGTATTTTGTATTTGATCAATATCTTACGGCTAGTTTTACATATACTCAAATGAACGGACAAACATCTGTGGCATCAAGAGCTGTAGATATTGCTTTTGCCAAAGGAATGATATGTGTGATTTCAGCAGGAAACGCAGGAGGATCTGCAGAACCGCATGTAGGAACTCCTGGGGATGCTGCTTTTGCAGTTACTGTAGGTTCAGTAACTTCTACTGAAGTTAAATCGGGATTTAGCTCTATTGGCCCAACAGGTGACGGAAGAATGAAACCAGATTTAATGGCTAGAGGTTCATCGTCTTATATTTCAACACCTACAGGAACAATTACAACTGCTAATGGAACTTCTTTTTCTAGCCCAATTTTGGCTGGTGCAATTACTTCGTTTTGGTCGGCATTTCCAAATAAAACAAATGCAGAAATTGTACAATTAGTAAAAGCTTCTGCCGATAGATATGCAACTTCAATTGTTACACAAAATAACAATTACGGTTACGGAATTCCTGATTTTCAATTGGCTTTAAACGCAGCACTTTCGACACCAGAATTTTCGACGAAAAGTTTTAAAATATATCCAAATCCTGCAAATAGTGAGGTAGAAATTATAAGTCCAGATAATCTGATGGGTTATGCCATCAAATTTTATAATAATTTAGGACAATTGGTTTTAGAAAAACATATTGATGCTCAAACTCAAAAAATTTCTATACAGTCGCTAAATAGTGGTATTTATTATTACAATATCGCTTCCGCTGAAAAAACTTTGTATGGAAAATTAATTAAAAAATAAATTCTGATTTCGATTAAATAATTTCAATGAATAAAATAACATCACTTTTCAATATAAAATATCCAATTATTCAAGGCGGAATGATTTGGAATTCGGGTTACAAATTAGCAAGTGCTGTAAGTAATGCTGGTGGTTTAGGACTAATAGGAGCTGGATCTATGTATCCAGAAGTTTTGCGAGATCACATTCAGAAATGCAAAAAAGCAACCAATATGCCTTTTGGTGTTAATGTGCCCATGTTGTATCCAAATATTCAAGAAATCATCAATATTATTGTCGATGAGGGTGTGAAAATTGTATTCACATCGGCAGGAAACCCTAAAACCTGGACTTCATTTCTAAAAGAAAAAGGAATCACAGTCGTTCATGTGGTAAGTAGCTCAAAATTTGCATTAAAAGCACAAGAAGCAGGAGTAGATGCCGTTGTTGCCGAAGGTTTCGAAGCTGGTGGTCATAACGGACGAGAAGAAACCACCACTTTAACATTGATACCAATGGTTAAAGAACAAATTTCGATTCCACTTATTGCTGCGGGCGGCATAGCAACAGGTCGAGGAATGTTGGCCGTAATGATTCTTGGCGCCGATGGTGTTCAAGTTGGTTCACGTTTTGCAGCTTCAACTGAAAGTTCTTCTCATGGCGATTTCAAAAAAACTATTATCGAAGTCGAAGAAGGCGGAACTCAACTAACATTGAAAGAATTAGCACCAGTTCGATTGATAAAAAACAAATTTTATAATGATGTTCAGGAATTGTACTCTAAATGCCCAACTCCCGAAGATTTAAAAACTCTTTTAGGTCGTGCCCGTGCCAAACGTGGTATGTTTGAAGGCGATTTGGTTGATGGTGAACTCGAGATAGGACAAATTGCGGGACTCATTCATGATATAAAACCAGCCGCAAATATTATTGAAGATATGATGGCTGAGTTTGAAATAGCAAAACAAGAAGTTACTCATTTATAGGATATAAGGCTGATTATAACTTTCAAGTTTTAAAAACCTAACAGGTATAAAATTCTTCCGAAAAAGTTGTAAATTCTAACCTTGATTCACATTCAACTATTCAAAGAATCAGAGATATTCTTAACTCATTTTTAAGAACAATATAAAATCTAAACTGTATTTTTGTACAAACTAACGTATATGAAAAAATTACTATTGCTTTTGGTAATTATCACAGCATCAATAGCACAAGCACAACAAAAAACACAATTACAAAGACCCAAATTAGTTATCGGAATTGTTGTAGACCAGATGAAAATGGAATATTTATACCGTTTTTCTGATGATTTTTCGCAAAATGGCTTCAAAAAACTTACTGCAGATGGCTTTACTTTCCATAACATGCACTATAATTATATGCCAACTTATACCGCTCCAGGTCACGCATCTATTTATACGGGAACAACGCCTGCTGTACACGGAATTGTAGGAAACGAGTGGTATAATAGAACAACTGGTAAAAATATGTATTGTACTGATGATGCATCGGTAAATATGCTTGGGGACGGTGTTGCTAAAGAAGGAGAAATGTCTCCGAAAAACATGGAAAGCACAACTATTACTGATGAATTGCGAATGACGACTAACTTCAAAGGAAAAGTAATAGGGTTAAGTATCAAAGATCGTGGCGCTATTTTACCAGCAGGACATTTTGCTAATTGGGCATTTTGGTTTAGTAAAACAGGTTCATTTATATCAAGTACTTTTTATGGCCAAAAATTACCAGATTGGGTAACGCAATTCAACCAAGAAAAAAAATACATGACTTATATAAATCAAGGTTGGAATTTATTAAATCCGATTGCTACTTACAACGAAAGTCTGTCTGACAATAACCCATACGAAGGTAAAATTGATAAGACTAAAGATCCTATTTTTCCTTATGATCTAAAAAAAATATATGACACAAAAGGAGCAGAAATATTAAAAAGCACGCCTTATGGAAATGATATTTTAGCCGAGTTTGCTATTAAAGCTATCGAAAAAGAAGCATTAGGAAAAGATGATATTACCGATTTTCTAACAGTAAGTTTTTCATCAACAGATTATGTTGGTCATACTTTTGGCGCACATTCTATTGAGTTGCAAGACACTTATTTGCGGTTAGACAAAACCATTGCCGACTTTATTACAAATTTAGATTTAAATGTTGGAAAAGGGAATTACCTATTGTTCTTAACAGCTGATCATGCAGGAGCCGAAAATGCGAGTTATTTGAGAGATCATAAGTATGATGTAAAAAATATTAATGAAAATAATTTTACGACCGATTTAAAAAAATTCTCTGTCGATACTTTTGGTGCGAATCTAGTTTTAGATTTCTCAAATGCCAATTTGTTTTTTGATAAAGCAATAATAAAAGAAAAAGGTCTAGAATTAAACAAAGTAAAACAAAGTTTCAAAGACTATTTAATGACTTACAAAGAAGTAAAAAGAGCTTATACTGAAGAAGAAATATTAAATTCGACAGGAAATGATTATTACTTAAATTTTATTTTCAAAGGATATGATTCTAAGCAAAATGGCGATATAGTCGTATTGTACGGAACTGGAAATATTGATTTTGGAATTACAGGAACAACACACGGAACACCTTATAGTTACGATACACATGTGCCTTGCATTTTTTATGGTTGGAATATAAAAAAGGGAGAGTCATACGAGAAAAAAGAAATTACTCAAATTGCACCAACCATTGCACAAAAAATTAAAATCCCATTTCCTAACGGAACTCAAAGTAATGTACTTTTAGAGATTTTGAAATAATACATAAAAAAAGCGACAATTTAATTGTCGCTTTTTACTTTTTTACATCTCAATCATGATTTGATTTTTCAACAAATCTTCAAAAGTTTCTCGCTCACGAATAAGATGTGCTTTACCATCTTTCCATAATACTTCAGCGGGTTTGTAACGCGAATTATAGTTGGAAGCCATCGAAAAACAATAGGCTCCAGCATTTCTAAAGCTTAAAATATCGCCTTCTTTTATTTCCGAAATTCTTCTATTTGTAGCAAAAGTATCCGTTTCACAAATATATCCTACAACCGAATAGAAACGCTCCTTCCCTTTTGGATGCGAAATGTTTTCAATATAATGTTCTGAACCATATAACATAGGCCGAATTAGGTGATTAAAACCCGAATCTATTCCTGCAAAAACTGTTGAGGTTGTTTGTTTTACAACATTAACTTTGGCTAAAAAATAACCAGCTTCACTTACCAAGAATTTTCCAGGTTCGAAAGTTAAAGTCAATGATCTACCATATTCTTTTTCGAATGCATTGAATTTTTTAGATAACTTTCTACCTAATTCTTCTACATCCGTTTCGATATCTCCTTTTTTATATGGTACTTTAAAACCACTTCCAAAATCGATAAAATCTAATGTTTTAAATTGTTTAGCTGTTTCAAAGAGTATTTCTGAAGCATATAAAAACACTTCGATATCTAAAATATCCGAACCAGTATGCATATGAATACCGTTAATATGCATTTTGGTATTTTCTACAATTCGCAATATATGCGGCAATTGGTGTATCGAAATACCAAATTTACTATCAATATGTCCAACCGAAATATTCGAATTTCCGCCAGCCATTACATGCGGATTTATACGAATACAAACAGGTATTTGCGGATGTTTTGTTCCAAATTGTTCTAAAATAGATAAATTATCAATGTTAATTTGAACGCCTAACGCTGCAACAGCTTCAATTTCATCCATAGAAACACCATTTGGTGTATAAATAATTTTGTCGGGAGTAAAACCTGCATATAAACCTAACTTTACTTCTTGAATTGAAACCGTATCAAGTCCAGAACCCATCTGTTTCAGTAGCTTTAAAACAGAAATGTTCGACAATGCCTTGACTGCATAATTAATGCGTAATTTTTCTACCTTAGAAAATGCATTTGTTAAACGTTGATACTGTGATAGAATTTTTTCGGCGTCATACACATAAAGTGGACTGCCAAATTCTTGCGCTACTGAAAGTAATTGATTCGATTCCATTATTAAAAAATTTTACACAAAAATATTATAGAAAATTGAAGTAACCAAAAAATTATCTAACGTTTTAATAAAAAAAAACTAATTATTATACCATTTTTTATTAAAAGTGTAATTATAAAAGAGTAAAAACAAAACTTAATTATAATATTGTTCATGTCTTGTTGAAAACCTTTAAATAAAAAACAAAATCAGATATAATATTAGCTTGAAATTTATTATTTTTGTGGCACTCAAAAAGTCAAAAACTTTATTATGAATATACACGAATATCAAGGAAAAGAAATTTTAGCAAGTTACGGTGTACGCATACAACGTGGAATTGTTGCTAATAGTCCTGTAGAAGCCGTTGCTGCTGCAAAACAATTAACTGCCGAAACTGGAACAAGTTGGTATGTTATAAAAGCCCAAGTTCACGCAGGTGG
The DNA here is from genome assembly GCF_043756175.1 of Flavobacterium sp. Taxonomy (GTDB): domain Bacteria; phylum Bacteroidota; class Bacteroidia; order Flavobacteriales; family Flavobacteriaceae; genus Flavobacterium. The sequence continues at coordinate 2,585 of NZ_JAYURN010000149.1, read as the reverse complement.
TCGTGGTAAAGGTGGTGGAGTTAAGCTTGCCAAAGGAATTGACAAAGTAGAAGAAATTGCAGGTCAAATTATTGGAATGCAATTAATCACACCTCAAACTTCTGTAGAAGGGAAAAAAGTGCACAAAATTTTAGTTGCAGAAGATGTATATTATCCTGGTGAAAGTGAAACTTCTGAGTTTTATGTATCAGTTTTGTTAAATAGAGCAACTGGACGTAATATGATTGTTTATTCTACAGAAGGTGGAATGGATATTGAAGAAGTTGCAGAACACACACCACATTTAATACATAACGAAGAAATAGATCCTGCAGTTGGACTTCAAGCTTTCCAAGCAAGAAGAATCGCTTTCAACTTAGGTCTTTCTGGTAATGCTTTTAAAGAAATGGTGAAATTTATCGATTCTTTATACAATGCATATATTGGTTCTGATGCTTCAATGTTTGAAATTAATCCAGTTTTAAAAACTTCAGATAACAAAATTATGGCAGTTGATGCCAAAGTAAATATCGATGATAACGCATTATACCGTCAGCCAAAATATGCTGATATGCGTGATATTCGTGAAGAAAATCCTATCGAAGTAGAAGCTAAAGAAGTAGGTTTAAACTATGTGGATCTTGACGGAACTGTAGGTTGTATGGTAAATGGCGCAGGTCTTGCTATGGCAACTATGGATTTGATTAAATATGCAGGTTTCGAACCAGCTAATTTCCTTGACGTAGGTGGAACTGCCGATGCAAAACGTGTTGAAACAGCTTTCCGTATTATCTTGAAAGACGCTAATGTAAAAGCAATTTTGATTAACATTTTTGGAGGAATTGTTCGTTGCGATCGTGTTGCTCAAGGTGTTGTAGATGCTTACAAAAACATGGGAGACGCTATAAAAGTGCCAATCATTGTACGTTTGCAAGGTACAAATGCTGAAATTGCTAAAGAATTAATAGACAATTCAGGTATGCCAATTTTATCAGCTGTTCAGTTTCAAGAAGCTGCAGATCAAGTAAAAGCTGCTTTAAGCTAATAAAGATAGATTTTTATCTTATTATATCAAAAACCTCAGCAAATGTAGACTGCACCCAAAAGTTTGGACAAATTTATAATTAATTTTGATAATAATGAGCTCGATATTGTATCGGGCTCATTTTGTTTAAATTCGATTTAATTCTTATTTTATTGTAATAGTTTATGTAGTTTTTAATTTCTTTTTTTAGTTCTTCTATAGTAGCAAATTTTTGTATGTAAAACAGTTCGGACTTTAATATTCCAAAGAAGTTTTCTATAATCGCATTATCCAAACAATTTCCTTTTCTAGACATACTTTGTATTATTCCTTTTTTTTTCAATAGCTTTTGATATTGTTTCATTTGATATTGCCAGCCTTGATCGGAATGTAAGGTCAGATTAGTGTTATTTGGTATTTTTTTAAATGCTTTTTTAAGCATCATAACCACTTGATTAAAAACAGGTCTTTCTGTTAATTCATAGCTAATTATTTCTTGATTGTATAAATCAATAATAGGCGATAAATACAATTTATTTCCAGAGATATTAAATTCAGTTATATCGGTTGCCCATTTTTGATTTGGAGCTTTTGCTTTAAAATTTCTCTTTAAAAGATTTGGAGCTATTTTACCTTGTTCTCCTTTATATGATTTGTATTTTTTTACTCTAATTAAACTCTTTAATCCTAATAATTTCATCAATCTTAAAACTGTTTTATGATTGATGGTCGTTCCTTTATGGTTTAACTCATCTGTTATTCTCCTGTATCCGTAGCGACCTTTATGCTTGTGATAAATCGATTTTATCAACTCTTTTATTTCTTGATATTTATCGACTGTTTTCGTCTTTTTTTGATGGTAGTAAAAATTACTTCGTGCCATATTGGTTTGATTTAAAAGTAAATTCAAATCAAATTTATGCCTTAATTACATTATGGCTTGCGTTTTTTGGCTTGCGTTTCTGCTTGAATTAAGGCTTGTAACTTTTTTAGTAATTCGTTCTCACAACGTAGTGCTTCATTCTCTAAAAGAAGTTCTTCTTCTCTGGTTAGCGGCTTGTCCGACTTTCGCTTTTTTCGTTTATTATTATTCATAGATTTTGGTCTGCCTTTGATTTTTGGTTGTAAACCTAATAAACCAAAATTAGCAAAATCTTTCTTCCATTTAACAATAATCCCAGTATCAGGGATGTTAAATCTTATACTGGTATTTCTCAAAGAAAGCAAATCTTTATCAATTGCTTTTAATACTTTCAATTTAAAATTAACAGAATAGCTTTGGTTCTTTCTTGGTAGCAAACCAACGGCTCCATATTCTTTATAAAATCCAATCCATTTACGAAGATTTGATCTTTCTATACCCTTTTCAGTAGAAACATAACTGCAAGAATAATGCTTTTCTAATACTAATTTTACGCATTCAAACTTAAACGCATAATCATACTTGACTTTTCTTTCCATAAAAATACCCCCAAATAGTGTCTAACTTTTTGGGGGCAGTGCATTTCAGCATGGCTTTTAAAAAAATAATAATTGGATTATTGTTTAATAAATCGTTTTGAAGTTGAACCACTAGCATTAG
>NZ_JAYURN010000148.1:0-26872 GCF_043756175.1 Flavobacterium sp. | reverse complement strand
ATTTCACGAGTTATTTTGAAAGTCGATTTTAAATCTGAATCTGTTTTTTCGACAATTTTATCCATTATCGATTTGTACAACGTATTCATTCCTGGATCGTTAAACTGTGAAGCTATCGTCCCGAAAACTGGCATATCATCTGGATTAACGTCCCAAAGATTATGATTGCGTTGGTATTGTTTTTTGACATCGCGAATGGCATCTAAAGCCCCACGTTTGTCAAATTTATTTAAAGCTACCAGATCGGCAAAATCTAACATATCGATTTTTTCCAACTGAGTTGCAGCTCCAAATTCTGGAGTCATTACGTATAATGAAACATCAGAATGGTCCATGATTTCGGTATCAGATTGTCCAATTCCAGAAGTCTCTAGGATTATAATATCATATTTTGCTGCTTTTAATACTTGAATCGCTTCGGCAACATATTTAGACAATGCCAAATTTGATTGACGAGTTGCCAACGATCTCATATACACTCTAGGATTGTTAATAGCATTCATACGAATTCTATCTCCTAACAATGCTCCTCCTGTTTTACGTTTTGATGGATCGACAGAAATTAATCCGATGGTTTTTTCTGGGAAATCGATTAAGAAACGACGAACTAATTCATCTACCAAAGATGATTTTCCCGAACCACCAGTTCCTGTAATTCCTAAAACTGGGATTTTTGAGGTTTCGTTTTGTTTGTGAATTTTATCAAAATAAGGCTTAGCTATTTCTGGGAAATTTTCGGCAGCAGAGATTAAACGAGCAATTGCAGTTGGATTTTTTTCTTCGATATGCGATAATTCTCCGTTTAGTTTGTCGCCAACAGGAAAATCGGAACGTTGTACTAAATCGTTTATCATACCTTGCAATCCCATGGCACGACCATCATCTGGCGCATAAATACGTGTGATTCCGTAGTCTTGTAAATCGGCAATTTCGCTTGGCAAAATAACACCGCCACCGCCACCAAATATCTTAATATGACCTGCTCCTTTTTCCTTAAGTAAATCGTACATGAACTTAAAATACTCATTATGTCCACCTTGATATGAGGTAATAGCAATCGCATTGGCATCTTCTTGTATTGCTGTATTTACTACTTCTTCGACGCTACGATCGTGACCAAGATGAATAACCTCTACTCCTGTAGACTGGATTATTCTTCTCATGATATTTATTGCTGCATCGTGACCGTCGAAAAGTGCTGCTGCAGTTACTATTCGTACTTTATTTATTGGAATATAAGGTATTTGTGCTTCCATTTTGAGGATTTGATATTTTTGAGTAGCAAATTTACATTATTTTTGTTGAATTTGTTTAAGTCAATGATAAAATTGAATTTAGTTGTTTTTAACACAAAAGGCACAAAAGAAATGGTTGAAATTTGAACCATTTAAGGAATATAATTCGTTTTAGTAACTACGTTAAAAAATTTTGATAGGATAAAATAATCTTCCTATTTAGCCCCGATAGTAGTGAAAATCCTTTTTATAATTTGTCATTCTGAGCTTGTCGAAGAACAAATAATAAAAAGATTGTAACGTATAGCGGGACAAAAGTTGAAAGAAATCGTAAAGTTTCTGCTTCTAAATAAAATATTGGCTCTATTTTTGTTTATGAATTTGAAAATACATTTACTTATGAAAAAAATATTTTTATTGGCTATTTTCATTCCGATGATTGGTAATGCGCAACTCAAAGACTTGATAAAAAAAGGACAAAGTAAAATATCTACTATTACTAAAACCAATTCTGGGATAGATATTGCTGCTGGTTTGAAGGAAGCGCTGAATAAAGGCGTTACAGATCAGGTCTCTAAACTAACTGCTCTAGATGGTTTTTACAAAAATGAAGCGGTAAAAATAATGATGCCAGCTGAATTGCAAAAAGTAGATAAAACTTTAAGAAAATTAGGCATGAGCAGTTTGGCTGATGATGGAATTAGAGCTTTGAATCGTGCAGCAGAAGATGCTGTAAAAGAATCTACTCCTATTTTTGTTTCGGCAATAAAAAATATAAATTTTAGTGATGCTAAAAATATTTTGATGGGTAAGGAAAATGCCGCAACTGCTTATCTGCAAAACGCTACTACTAAAGATTTATATACAAAATTTAGTCCTGTTGTAAAGCAATCTATTGGAAAAGTAGGTGCCGATGTGATTTGGTCTAATATAATTACAAAATACAATGCCATCCCTTTAGTTAATAAAGTAAATCCAGACATTACTGATTATGTTACAAACAAAGCTTTAGAAGGAGTTTTTAAGATGATTACTGTGGAAGAAAAAAACATAAGAACCAACCTAAACTCAAGAACTTCTAATTTACTACAGCAAGTTTTTGCTATGCAAGACAAAAAATAAAATCATCTAATTATGAAAAAAACAGTTTTATTAATAGCCTTATTACCATTTTTTGGCTGTGCTGAATTACAACAAGTTGCTAATCAACTGCCTGGAATTTTAGAGCAAGGAAATGTAGACATTGCTAGTGGTTTGAAAGAAGCACTAAACAACGGAATATCAAAACAAGTAACAAAATTGACTGCTACCGATGGTTTTTTTAAAAACGAAGCGGTAAAAATTTTGTTGCCTGAAGAATTGAAAAAAGTAGATTCAGGATTACGTAAAATTGGTTTAAGTAGCTTAGCTGACGAAGGATTAAAAGCTATAAATCGTACTGCCGAAGATGCCGTAAAAGAAGCGACTCCAATTTTTGTTGATGCTGTAACTGGAATGAGTTTTACCGATGCAAAAAATATTTTGATGGGAAACGAAAGTGCTGCAACAACTTATTTACAAGGTTCGACATCGACTGCATTATACGGAAAGTTTAATCCTGTAATTAAGAGTTCTTTTGCAAAAGTAGGTGCTGACAAAATTTGGGCAAACATAATTACGAAATATAATAGTATTCCGTTGGTTAAAAAAGTAAATCCTGATTTGACCGATTATGTTACAAACCAAGCGATGAATGGTGTTTTCAAAATGATTGCTGTCGAAGAAAAAGAGATTAGAACCAATATAAATGCTAGAACTTCTAATTTATTAAAGAATGTTTTTGCAATGCAAGATAAAAAATAATTCCTATTAGGTAAAATTCTGTTTTTTAACGCCTTAATGATAAAATAACATTGTTTTAACGTTAAATTATAAAAAGAATTCCGTTCTTTGTATAAGAATTCATAGAATTTTGTTTGGTTTGGTTAGTTTATAAGAAAATCAGCATTTAGGTGCTGATTTTTTTGTTTCAAACATCCTTAATAAAACCTTCGTATTCAAGATAAAACTGCTCTAACTTGTTCATTTTTTCGTTAAAAAAATCGAATATTTCGTCCCAATATTGTCTATTACTTACGCTAACTTCGAGTTTTTCGACCCAAATACGGCTGATGGTTTTTTCGCTTTCGAGCGTATATTTGTTTTCGAAAACCAAATCTTTGATGTATTCTTCTTCAAGAATAGTTTTTAATGATTCTAATTTTTCGAAATAAGATTTTCTCTTATCGGCATCACGCATTTCTATATCAATAAGAACTTGTGCTTTCTTATTATCTACAAAAAATTTAAAGGAAAAATCTTTAATTTTTGTATCGTATAAAATCCATTTTCTTGGATATTTCTCGGCAAATGAAATCCAGAATTCTCGTTTTAATCTTTGGGCTTCTTCTTTGGTATACATGATTTAAATATTGTAAGAATTTGGAACTTGAATTATTTAAGCTATCTTTATAATTGTGTTTTTTCTAAACCCGTAAATTAATTTCTTTTTAAAAATTTAAAAATGGAATTTTCAGATTTTTTAAAATATGTGCCAAAAATAGCAAAAGAATCGCTACCAGCGACTATTGCGCATGCAAAAATGATTCCGCCAGAAAGAATAGAATTATTAAACAACCAAGATTTTTCGCAAATTATTCCCAAGAAAGCAGCGGTTTTGATGCTTTTATATCCTAAAAACAGTATAACTCATTTGGCATTAATAGTTAGAAATTCTTATCCAGGAATTCATGCATCACAAATTGCATTTCCTGGTGGTAAAGTCGAAGATTTTGATTTATCACTTTCCGAAACTGCATTACGTGAGACACATGAAGAAATTGGGATTGCTGCAAAAAAAATAACTGTAATTAAAGCCTTTACTGAAGTTTATATTCCGCCGAGTAATTTTCTTGTTTCCCCGTTTTTAGGTTTTTCTGAAGAAGAACTTTCGTTTACTTTAAGCCCTGATGAAGTCGATGAAGTTATCGAATTGCCTTTATATCAGTTTCTTGACGAAAAGATAGTTATTACCGTAAATATGTCGACTTCCTATGCTTCAAACATACAAGTTCCCGCTTTTCAGATAAATGAGCATTTGGTTTGGGGAGCTACTGCTATGATGATGAGCGAGTTGAAAGAAATTCTAAAAAAAGTATCATAACTTAATAGTTTTCGTAAATTTGTAGTTCACTTTTTTTATAAAATTATGGGATTATTTAAGAGGAATCCTTTTGGACATATACTTTTTCTGAAAAAATGGTTAATCCGAATTTTTGCTGCCATTACTCACCGTCGTTATAGAGGTTTTAACGAATTGCAAATAGAAGGTTCGGAAATCATTAAGGCTTTGCCCGATACAAATGTTTTATTTATATCGAACCATCAGACTTATTTTGCTGATGTTGTAGCTATGTTTCATGTTTTTAATGCTAGTTTAAGTGGACGTCAGGATAATATTAAAAACTTAGGTTATATCTGGCAACCCAAATTAAATATTTATTATGTTGCAGCAAAAGAAACTATGCAATCTGGTATATTACCAAGAATATTAGCATACGCTGGTGCAATTTCCGTAGAAAGAACTTGGCGTGCAGGCGGTAAAGATGTAAACGATACCGAAAAAAAAGATGTAAATCCTAACGATACCGAAAATATAAAAATCGCTTTGGCAGATGGTTGGGTAATTACTTTCCCGCAAGGAACCACAAAATCATTTAAGCCTGTTCGCAAAGGAACTGCTCATATTATAAAACAACACAGACCTATTGTTGTGCCTATTGTTATTGACGGTTTTCGACGTTCTTTCGACAAAAAAGGATTGCGAATGAAAAAGAAAGGAATCCTACAAACATTTACCATCAAAGAGCCGTTAGCTATTGATTACGACAACGATACGATTGAAGAAATTGTCGAAAAAGTAGAATATGCTATCGAGCAACACACATCTTTCCTAAAAGTAATTCCGGTCGAAGAAATCGAAGAACAAGCAGAATTAGACAAATTGCGTCAGTGGCAATATTAGATTTTTAAAGATCAATTTTCTTTAATTCTTTATAGTTATTTTTTAGTTTTTTTAATAAAAATCCGTACAAAAGTTTGTATACAAACCAAAATGCTGCAGTAAGAATTCCTGTAATTACAATGATTAGTAAAAACGTTAGAATATAACTTCTTGTCGAAATTTCGGCTAATTTCCCTGTGTTTTCTAATGATGCTTTATCTACACTAATTTTCAAAACGTAAGAGAAAAACGGTATAAACCCAACAGCAAAAGCAATCAGATTAAATAATATATAATTCTGAACTGTTTTTCGTGCTTTTAGAATATTATTCATTAATTGCTTGGTATTGTCAGTAGTCGAAACTTTTTTGTACATCAAATAAAATCTGATAATAAAATAAACAACAACAACATATAATACACCTACAAAAGCTTCATAATAATTATAAATACCTATGCTTTTTAAGAATTCTGTATTTTCGATATCAAATTTCGTAAATGACAAAATAATCCCTAAAACCAACCCAAAACTGAGTTCTAAAATGCTAATTATAAAAATCCATTTTACAGTCGAAGAAGAATTTTTATGCAACATCGCATAAATTTCCTGTTCCGAAAACTTCGGGTAATTATCATTTTTATTCCAATCTTTTTTTAGTAAATCCAACTCTTTCATATATTCCTTTTCCTTACGGATTAATAATTTTTTTCAATTTTCCTTTAATTCGGTTCATTTTAACTCTAGCATTTACTTCGCTAATTCCTAATGTTTCCGATATTTCGGTATAATCTTTATCTTCAAGATACATAAAAACCAAAGCTTTCTCTATATCATTTAATTGTTGAACTGCTTTATACAACAATTTCAAATGTTCCTCTTCTTCGTAATTATACTCTTCTTGTAATACAAAATGCTTGCCAGTTTCAAACTCGATTGTATTTACTGTTTTGGTGATTTTTCTGTATAAAGTAATTGCAGTATTTAGAGCTACACGATATGCCCACGTAGAAAACTTAGAATCACCACGAAACTTAGGAAAAGCCTTCCATAACTGAATCGTAATTTCCTGAAACAAATCTTTATGTGCATCATCATCTTTAGTATATAACCGACAAATTTTGTGAATTATATTCTGATTTTCCTTTAGTTGTGTAACAAACGACTGCTCTAGTGCATTACTCATATTAGGTTAGTAGTATTAATAGTAAGTTTGTTACAAAAATATCAATCTCAATCTCAAAAAGCAATGGCAATATCAAAAATCAATATATATAATGTAATTGCTTTTCATTTATATTTAATTGAGATTGAATTTTGATATTGTAATTGTCATTGAATTTTAACTTTGTATCTTAGCACCTAAGAACCTTAGCGCCTTAAAATGAATATTCCACAATCAAATAATCCAAGAGTTGTCATTATCGGTGGCGGATTTGCAGGTATTGCCATCGCAAAAAAATTAAGAAACAAAAACGTTCAAGTTGTCTTATTAGACAAACACAATTACCATACTTTTCAGCCATTACTATATCAAGTTGCTACTGGCGGACTCGAAGCAGGTTCTATCGCCTACCCTATTCGCAAAGTCATTCAGGAATATAAAGATTTTTATTTCCGATTAACTTCTGTCAAAGAAATTGATACCCAACACAAAAAAATAATTTCCGAAATAGGCGAACTGCATTACGATTACCTAGTAATTGCAACAGGAAGTAAAACCAATTATTTTGGTAACAAAGAGATTGAACGCAACTCGATGGCAATGAAAACCATTCCGCAATCTCTCAATATTAGAAGTTTAATTCTCGAAAATTTCGAACAAGCAGTTCTAACAAAAGATGTGGCTGACAAAAACAGCTTAATAAATTTTGTATTAGTTGGTGCAGGACCAACAGGAGTTGAACTTGCAGGAGCATTAGCAGAAATGAAAAAAGCCATTCTTCAAAAAGATTACCCAGATTTAGATGTTTCAAAAATGGAAATCAATCTGGTACAAAGTGGCGACAGAATCCTAAATACGATGAGCGAAAAATCATCGAAAGCTGCCGAAGAATTTTTATTAAGTCTGGGTGTCAAAATCTGGAAAAATGTTCGAGTAACTAATTATGACGGACGCACGATTTCGACCAATTCTAATCTTACTTTCGAAACTGCTACTGTAATTTGGACTGCTGGTGTACAAGGAGCTGCAATTGCTGGGCTTGATGCTAAATCATTAGTAGAAAAAGTAGAACGCATTCGTGTAAACCAATACAACCAAGTTTTAGGTTACGATAATATATTTGCTATTGGCGATATCGCATCAATGGAAACTGATAAATATCCGCAAGGTCACCCAATGATGGCACAACCTGCTTTACAACAAGGTGATTTGTTGGGAGAAAACCTTATAAAACTTATTGATAAAAAGCCTTTAAAACCCTTTGAATATAACGACAAAGGCAGTATGGCAACTATTGGTCGTAACAAAGCAGTGGTCGATTTGCCAAAATATCATTTTAGTGGTGTTTTTGCTTGGTTTGTTTGGATGTTTGTGCATTTATTCTCTCTCATAGGCTTCAAGAATAGAGCTGTTGTTTTCCTAAATTGGGTTTACAATTACATACGTTTTGATCGTGAAGGAAGATTGATTATTAGACCTTACAAAAAGAAAAGTTTTGTGACTTTTACGAGTGACGAGGTTTAATTTTAAATTTTAATCAATAAATATGTTAAAAAAATAAATATAATTTAATATTTATCATATATTTGTATCGTAAAAAATGAATTTGATAACAAATAAATAATAAAAATGGAACCAAACTTACCAAAAGCAGTAGAGTTTAAAAAATTAGATTATATGGTAATTGCTCAAAAAGCTAAATTCTATTACGATGAAATTTTGCGCTTAGCTACAAACTTCACAAGTTTAGATGAAATGAAAAAAAAGTTCAAAATAAGTTTCGTTGAAAATTGTGAGCAAAACTCTGATTTTGAAGGAAACGATAAAATCAATTTTGACTTTTATGTTAATGAAAGAGTCGAAATCTACAATAGTATTTTTGATAAAGAATGCAAGGAAATGAGTTAATTTAATTCTTTCTTTTTAATATTTTTAAAATAACGCATCTTAATAAAACTTTACATTTCTCTCTTCTCATAATAATTCACCATCAAATCTACAAACTTACTATAACTTTCTAACCCGTCTTTTTGTTGGTTTAATTTTAAGAAATTGTCATAAAAAATCTTAAATCCAGTATCTATAAATGTCTGGTGGCTTTCCCAAAAATCTTGACTTTCTTGGTAGTTTTTCAGAACTCCAGGATTGATGGTTTTTACTAATTTTTCAAATATTTCAGGATTTCTAACTTCCCAATTAAACAAACAATAACGCAAAGCGTAACTGTAACCAGAATATTTAAAATACAAATCTTCTTCTTTTGCAGAAGCCAAAAAACTAATAAAATTACACTCACTTTCGCTGGCATAACCCATTTGGTGTGCCATTTCGTGACAAGCAGTACTTGGAAAATTATACATTGGAATCATATCATTTACTTGAGCTTCATTGGTAAACGGATTCAAATAACCACCAAAACCCATGTAAGTTAACGGATAACTAAACAACGATTTCTTCTGACTAGGAAAGCTATAAGTAAAAAATGAATATTCTTCAGACAACTTCTCGTAAGCAACAATCGATTTGTCAAAAATTTGATTTTGAGTATAAATAGTTGTTACTTTTTTTGAAGTATCATTAGTAATCTGAAATTGAATTTCGTTGGTTTTTACTATTAATTTTTGAGTAAAACCTAGCAATTGTTCATCTGAATATTCTCTTTTTATATTCATTTTTTCAAAAAGTGGTACTCGATAATAATTGAAAGCCCATAAAACATGAAAAACAAAATATGCAACCGAGATAAATCCTAAAACGGATAAAATTTTATTTTTCCAATTCTCTTTTCGGTTTTTGTAAAACCAACAAATCGTCCAAATAATTAAAATTCCGTACAAAATATCTCCAAACGAAAAAGGAATCCAGCCTAAACAAATTCTAGAGAACATTGAAATTATAGGATAAATTCCATTACTGTAATTTGTTTCCATAAATTCTGGAAAAAAAGCAAGCAATTTCAATCCAATAATTTGAATTAATAGAAGTATTGGAAGTATATATTTTCTGTTCACAAAAATGTTTTAAAAACGTAAATATAATCACAAATCAATTTACAAAGAAAATAAACTTTGTAACTTTACGCCTTTGAAACTTTGAAACTAACAAAATAATGAGCCAAGAAATAAGAAACCTTGAACCAAAAGATCTTTGGAACAAATTTGCAGACTTAAATGCAGTACCACGTCCTTCTAAAAAAGAAGACAGAGTAATCGAATTTATGAAAGAATTCGGAAACAGTTTAGGTCTAGAAACTTTTGAAGACGATATTCGTAACGTAATTATCCGCAAGCCAGCAACTGCAGGAATGGAAAACCGAAAAGCTTTGGTTTTGCAAGGACATTTAGATATGGTTCACCAAAAAAATGGTGATACTATTTTCGATTTCGACAAGCAAGGAATTGACATGTATGTAGATGGCGACTGGGTTCGTGCTCGCGGAACTACTCTTGGTGCAGATAATGGTCTTGGAGTTGCTATGATTATGGCAATTTTAGAAAGCAAAACTATCAAACATCCAGCGATTGAAGCTTTGTTTACTATTGATGAAGAAACTGGAATGACAGGTGCTTTAAACCTAAAAGGTGGTATTCTTCGTGGTGATATTCTTTTGAATATGGATACCGAAGAAGATGACGAAATCGGAATTGGTTGTGCTGGTGGAATTGATGTTACAGCAACAAGAAGTTATAACGAAGAAGAAATTCCTGAAGGTTCTGTAGGATATCTAATTACAGTAAAAGGTTTGAATGGTGGTCATTCGGGAATGGATATTCACAAAGGTTTGGGTAATGCAAACAAAATCATGAACCGTTTGTTATTTGACGGATTTGAAAATTTTGGTTTACAAGTTGCCGAAATAAACGGAGGAAGTTTGCGTAATGCAATTCCACGTGAAAGCAATGCTAAAGTGATTGTCGCAGCCATGTATGACGAAGCTTTTGTATTTGACATGCAAGAAATTATTGGCGATATTAAATCCGAATTTAAAACCATGGAACCTAACTTGACTATCGAAATTGTAAAAACCGATTTGCCAAGTAAAGTAATGGATTTGGGTGTTCAGGAAGGTTTAATTCGTTCAATTTATGCTGCTCATAATGGTGTTTATAGAATGAGTGCTGATATTCCAGGATTGGTAGAAACGTCTAATAATATTGCACGTGTGATTGTAAAAGACGGTGAAATAACGATTCAAAATTTAACCCGTTCTTCTGTTGAAAGTTCAAAATTTGATTTGGCTAATGCCTTGCGCTCCGCTTACGAATTATTTGGTTGCGAAGTGGAATGTTCTGGAAGTTATCCAGGTTGGACACCAAATGTAAATTCAGAAATTCTTGATTTATTAGTTAAAATTTACGAAAAACAAAACAACGAAAAACCAAATGTAGCGGCTTGCCATGCTGGTTTAGAATGTGGAATTCTAGGTGCAAATTATCCAGATATGGATATGATTTCTTTTGGACCAACTATTCATGGTGCACACTCTCCAGATGAAAGAGCTTCGATAAAATCTTCTCAGAAATTTTATAAATTTGTATTGGAAATTTTGGAGAATATTCCTGTGAAATAATAGATTATTTGATATTTAAGAAACTTCATTTAGAAATAAATGAAGTTTTTTTTGATTAAATTTTTATACTAAAAAGTAAACTCTAAAGTCGCATAAAAGGTCCTGTTATCCGACGGAATAATTCCTGGACCAGGATAGCCAGTTGCACGTCTCGTAAAATAACTATTGTTGGTAAAATTATTTATTCCAGATTCTATTTTAAAGTATTTGAATTTGTAAGAACAAGAAAAATCGGCAACATAATAAGTCGGAATTTGCCCGAAAATGCCATAAGTATTATCGTTTTTATCGGTAAAATTATTATATGCTTCTGTAAATTGCGAAGAAACATAAGCCATTTGAATGCTGGACATGAAATTTTTGTAACCAATTCCTGTTCCAACTTTTATGTTATACAAGGGTACAAATTCAACTTTTTTACCTTTAATATTGGGTATTTCTGATTTTAGATATTCAGATTCTGTAATGGCAATATTTGAAAAAATATTCCAAGTAAGGTTTTTCTTAGTGTCAAAAAAAGTTTTGCTTAGACTCCAGTCTAACATTGTTTCAAAACCATACGTTACCGCGGTTCCTATATTGCCTCGAAATCTAACAATTGCAGCAGAACCATTAGGGTTTATGGTTTCAAATTCTCCAATTTTATTGTCGTAATACAATCCGAAAATATTAGTATCGAATGTTATTTTATCGGTAATTTGTCCACGAATTCCAATATCTGACGTGTACCCTTTTTCGTCTGAAATATTGTTATCAATTACTTGACTTGGAGCGACTGTTCGAATATCGTTAAAAGTTACAGAACGATAATTTTGCGATACATTACCATAAAATTCTATTCGGTTTTGTGGTTTGTAACTCAATCCAACACCAAGTAATAATAGCTTTCTGTCTTTTGTAATATTTTCAGGTTTATTCTCGTCAAGAATTACATTTCCTGCTAAATCAAGGTTTATTTTTCTGTAAAAACCATTTGCCTGTGTTTTTATTTTTTCGAATCGGAATCCTGGAGTAATGGAGAATTTTGGAGTTATCTTGAAAATATTTTCCCCAAAAATAGCCACGTTTAAGTTTGGATATTTATAATTGGATTGATTTTGGTATAATGGAAATTCATTTGTTGACAAATTAAAATTAGCATCAGAACCAGAGCTTCCTGGTCCTTGAATTCCTGAATTATCAGATTGATAATATTTGGCACCAATCAAAAAAGCACTGGTGTTATTTTTGATTTTATAACGTTTTAAAAATCGAGCTTCAGCACCCCAATTTTTGAATTTTCCAATTATTAAATCTCTTTCTGTTCCTAAAATATCAGGATTTGAAACACGATTCGAACGATAACCAACTGCTTTTCTTGAAGAGTCTAATCCGAATAATTGCAATGAAAAATCTGTAGTAGGATTAAATTTATGTTTCAATCTCAAAGCAAATAAATTCCAGTCTACAGCAAACCAGTTTCTTGTTCGGTTGCTTTGTAGCGGATTTTCGTTGAACATGACATCGGTCAAACCGCCAGCTTGTTGGGCTAAATAACTAAAATGGGTGTAATCAAAATGCAATGAGGTTTTGTATGTAAATTGATAATTTAAGTTGGCAAAATAATTTTTACTTTCAAAGTTAGAATTGGGTCTAAAACCATCACCTTGCTTGTAATTGTAAAAAGTATAATAACTAAATTTGCCGTTAGTTCCTGATAACGATGTGAAATTTGTAAATAAACCATAGGAACCGACGGTGTTTCTAGTGGTAATTTCGAATGATTTTGTAGTTGGTTTTTTGATTTTGAAATTGACCAATCCGCCAAACTGTGTTCCGTATTGTAATGATGCAGCGCCACGAACAACTTGAATTTCTGCTAAACCTTCGGTTGGTGTTGCATAATAACTTTCGGGATAACCCAAAACATCAGCAGAAATATCATAATCGTTTTGGCGCGTATTAAAATTTGAAGTTCGGTTTGGATCTAGCCCGCGACCACCAATGCTGAGTTGCAATCCGCCATCGGAACTTTCGTTGATAGTTAAACCTACAACTTGTGCAAAAATTTGTCTAGCATTATTCGTTGCTTTATTTACGGTGAGTTTTTCAATCGAAATGACTTCCGTTTTTTTGCCCGCATAAATCGCAGTTTCTTCAATATCTCGCAATTTATTGAGAGCAAAAATTTTCTCTTTTTGATTTTTTACAACAACTTCCGAAAGGTTATTTATTTTTTCTAAAACAATTATTTTGTTGGTTTCTAATGTTGAAATTTCAGTGTCAATTAACATATAATTTTCTTTGTAAAAGGTAAAATCATAATTTCCTGATTTTTCAACTTCAACAGTAAACATTCCATTTTTATCTGAAAAGGATTTTGTCGCTGTAGTTTTATTATAAATTTCTACAAATGATAACTTTGCTCCAGATGACGAAGTGACTGTTCCCGAAATTGTATTTTGAGAAAAACAGTTGAAGCTGAAAAGTATAAATACTATAAATTTAAAATCCGATAATTTCATCGTTAAAAGGTAAAATCCAATTTTTGGGTTGGAAAGATTCATATTCGTTGGCAAGATTTATTTTTGGGTCTATGTATTTTTGGCTCAATCGACCGTTTAGTGCGACATAACTTTCTACATAAACTTCGGGATTTTGAATGCCTTGTTTTTTATAATAATCGCAAAGATAGTGCGCATATTCTAAAATAAAATCAGGTTGAAACGACATTTGTTTTTCTTGAAAAGTCGTTAGAAAGTGACTGTTATTGATTCTTATTTCTTTTTTGTTAATTTTATCTTTTACAATAAATTGTGTGTAACCGGCTTTTTCCATAATCATAACGCGCCAAGAAAAACGAAAGCCTTCTTCGGTCCAAAAAAGTTCATCTTTGTATAAGAAATAGCGAAAAGGAAATAATAATTGAAACGCAATAAATAAACTGATAAAAGTTATTTTTAATTTGTTTTTAAAAGTATAATCTTGGATTTTTGTTTTTTCGTTTTCGAATAAATTCGCATTAATTGAAAATAATTTTGAAAAATAGGCTAAACATTTTTTATGGAAATTAGCATCAAAAAATATCAAAGTACTAATAATCATGATATAAGGAAAAACGCCGATAGGAAATAAAATTCGTGTCAAAACGTGAAAAATAATAACCATTATGAAGGCGAAAATTCGTGTACGTTTGTACAATAACAAAAACACAATACTCAAATCGTAAATCATTCCTGTCCAAGAAAAAGCATAATGTACCCAATTTTCATTCAATAAAGAACCAATAATAGGTAAATTGGAGTTGTTGGGCAGCCAAATTTTGAGTGGCATTGCACTGAACAACCAATCGGAATTGAGTTTTGCTAAACCTGCGTAAAAATATACGATTCCTAATAAAAGTTTAAGAATATCAATAGTCCATTTTGGGATTCTTTGAAATGAAATTTTAGAATTTCTAAAAGCATCAATAGAAAATGAAGCGTTTGCTGGTAGAAAAATTAATACAAAACTTATTATGGAAACAAAATAATAATGATTGAGATATGTCGTTTTATCAATCAATTCGATATAAGTGAAACTTAGGAAAAAAGTAATAATTGCCATTCTGTATTTGTAGCCAATTGCTACAAATAAAGCTGCAATTCCTGCGATTATAAATATTAAATAAATATAATTTCCTATTGGTTTTACCCAACCAAAACCGTAATACGTAAAATGAAATTGAGGTTTGATATAAAATTCTTCAATCCAGTTGTAACTAGCAAAACGAATTAGACTAAAAAACATCATAAAACCAAACGCTAGCCTAAAAAATGCTAGCGTTGTAGTTTCTGAATAAGAATTCAAATATGTTTTTAGACTAAAATTCATTTATTAATCGCCATCACCATCTACATAATCAATAGAAATGTTTAAGGCTTGCATCATATCTAATTTGGTATAAATTACATTTTGTTGCAATGCATCGTAAGCAGCAAGCATTTTAGAATTATCTGTATTTACTTGTGTTGAAAAACTATTATTTAATGCATTATTATTGGTATAAATAGGAGTGAATTGATTGTTAATAATATCACTTAATCTCTGATTATTACGAACTGAATTTAAAAAATCTAAATACGATTTTAACCCTTCTCCTGTAGTTGCAGAACCAAAATGTTTACCATTAAAAAAATCTTGACTCGCTTTTACAGCTTCGTTTAATAGTATTTTTGAAATATCATTTTTATAAAATCCTTCTACTTTTTCAGGAAATTTAACGCCGCTAGAAAAAACACCAGCAGGAATTCCTAATTTGCCAGTTCGAATGTCTTTCTCCAAATTTTTTACAAAATTATTGGTTGTTTTGTTTACCGAACTAGTTACAGAAGTTCCGTTGTTAGCAATGTAGCTAGCTTTAAAACTTGAATTCCAATCGGTTACTATAGCATCTGCATTGGTTTTTAATCTATTGGCAACAGCTAGTAAATATTGTTTGTAGTTTGTTGCATTTATATTCGTATCATAAAATCCAACTATCGAAGCATCATTTGTTCCTAAACCATGTAACAAATAATCTAAAGCAGGAAAACCTTGTTTGTCAAATTGAGATAGTAATGTTAAATTATAACTTCCAGAACTGATATTAGTTTCAATTCCTGCTACATTTGTTGGATAAGTATTTGATGATTCTTTAATATAAACTTCTTCTGCTTTTCCAAAATTGTACATTGAAATATATTGATACGCTTTGTAAGATTCTAACCATGAAGCTCTAACAGTTTGTAAATTTGTAACCGATGGTGTTGCATTGAAACTGTTTATATCCGTAACTAATACTTGTACTTTTGCTTGATAATTTACATAACTCGGAACAATAATATTGTTAGCCCAATTGGTTAAAAGTGCCGTTCTATCGTAATTATTTAATGGAATTGCAGGATTGTCTTCGTTTTCAGAACATGCATAACCTAGAATTAGCAAAACAAAAAGTAGAATTATTTTTTTCATTTGGAAATTTTTTTTACAAAAGTACAAAAGGTTTTTTGTTTATCTATATTTATTCTAAATAAATGTAATTAAACAAATGTTATTTTTTTTAATTTACAACCGCAGCTTGTGCTACAGTAAAACCAAATTTATTTGCAATTTGGATTGAAATAGCATCTAATTTTGCGCCAAGAGTATCAATAGCCCAAAGTCCATTTGTACCACTTGTCATAGAAGCTAGCATAGTATCAACTTCAGATTTTGTGAAATACGGATTATTGGTTCCAGGTTTGTTAGTGTAACGTAACGACATTATAAAACCATAACCTTCCGACAAATCGTGAAAAGCGGCTGCGCCAGAATCAGTAACTAATTTTCCTTTTCCAACTTGCATATAAAATACAGAACGAACAGCAACAACTACAGCTAATTTTTGTTTAATAATATCTATTTGAGCATCTCTAGTAACATAATCATTTGCTACAATGGCTGCACGACCTTTTCTGAAAGCTAATGAAATGTCTTCTTTTACAGTGTTAAAATCAACATCAGCGTTTACCTTAGTAATATATTCAGATAAGAATTTATCGCCAGTTGCTCCAAAAACATAACCATAGGCTTCGTCCCAAGTGTGTTCCATTTTCGTGTAGTTTGTAGTTCCGTCAAGAACTTTATTGGTATTGTTTTCTCTGTTTGTACTTTCATCAAGTTTGTTAAAACTCAAGTAGTTATTTACCACTTGATCTAAAATTGTAGCGCCAATAGTTCCTTTTAAGAAAACTTGAATTGGTTCTAAACCATTTCCTGAGAAATATATTGTAGATGAACCAGTGCCATATTTTCCAGCTATTCCATTAGCTGCTAATGCTCCTTGACTTGCAGTATTTGTATCTACAAAAGTAGATTCAAAAAATGTTCTAACATTACTTTGTTCAGTTACAGAACCACCACCTAAAAACAAATTAAAATAATCCTTAGAAGCTGCAGTTTTGTCTTTTATCTGTTTTCCAGATGTATTTAAAACTGCATTTGTAAATTGATTGTTAGTGTTTGAATACATCGATTGTAACTTGGTATTATCAACTACAAGACTTGTGGTAGCTTGAGTTTTTACATAACTACTCATTTCGTCAAGCATCAATATTCTGGTAGATTGTCCAGAAAAATCTACTGATGTTGTAGCGTTTCTATCAAATGTATACGTTGTTGGAACAGTATAATTAAATGTTGGCGGAGTTACAATAGGTGTAACTATATTATCGTCATTAGAACAAGACGAAACTAATAAAATTGTTAATGATGCTAATACTAGACTTTTGAAATTCATAGTTGTTTTATTTAGATTGAATAAAAATAATTTTTGCAAATATAAAACAAGTTTTTGATAATTTGTATTTTATTTAGAATAAATACAAATAATTTTAAAATTTAACCTTTGTTCTTTTTTATTTTGTTGTAAAACGTTATTTAGGTTCAATTAACTGCTTTTTTTGTTCATTTATATTCAATAATTTATAATTATTTAAAATTGTTCTAAATAGTTTTTGCGTTTTAAAATTAACATTATATATTTGAATTAAATTTAATCATTCTAAATAAAAACAAGATGAAGAGTCTATTCTTTAAAACAATAGTATTTATAGTTACCACAACAATAGTTATTTCGTGTAATAATGATGACACGACTGTAACACCAATTGATAACGCTGTAACTAAACGACAAGCTATAGAAAATTATGCAAATATTGCTGCTGCTAATTATCAAAAAGCGTATGACGACGCTGTAATTTTAGAAACCGCTATCACCACTTTTACAACAACACCAAACCAAGCAAATTTTGATAATGCAAAAGCAAAATGGAAACTAGCCAGAGAAAGTTATGGTACAACCGAAGCTTTTCGTTTCGCAAACGGCCCTATTGACAATGCTACAGGTCCAGAGGGCTTGCTAAATGCTTGGCCTCTTGATGAAAATTATGTGGATTATGTAAATGGTGCTCCAACGGCTGGAATAATTAATAATGTAGCTGGGTTTCCTACAATCAGCAAATCTGTTCTAGAAGGATTAAACGAACAAGGAGGCGAAAAAAATATAAGTGTTGGTTACCATGCCATAGAGTTCCTGCTTTGGGGGCAAGACTTAACGGCTCCATCTGTAAATAAAGCTGGACAAAGACCTTATACAGACTATCTTGTAACTGGAGGAACGGAAGCAAACCAAGGAAGAAGAACGGTATACCTTACCGCATGTGCCGATTTGTTAACTGATAATTTACAATATTTAGTAAATCAATGGAAAGTTGGTGGTGTTTATCGAGCTACCTTTTTAGCCTTGGCTGAGGATGTTGCTATCAAAAATATGTACTTAGGTATAACTACATTAATTTCAGCAGAATTGCCTGTTGAGCGTATGGAAGTTGCTCTTGGAAATGCAGATCAAGAAGACGAACATTCTTGTTTTAGTGACAATACCCACAGAGATATTGTATTGAATTTGCAAGGAGTCGTAAATGTTTACCAAGGAAAATATGGAACTATTGATGGCGCATCACTTGAAGATTTGGTAAATCAAGCAAATGTTCAAGATAATACAGATACTAATGCCTCAATAACATTATCATTAACTAAAGCAAATGCAATATTAAATCCTTTCGATTTGGCTATTTCTGGAGGAGCAACTAGTACCGAAGGTAGTAAAGTAAAAGTAGCCGCGCTACAATTTAAAAATTTAGGTGCTAATCTTTTGAACGGAGCTACTAAAATTGGGATTATTGTAAACTAATAGTTTCTAAAACAAATTAACCAAAGTGTTCTTTTTATTAAGAACACTTTTTCTATTTTTACATTATGAAATTTTTGTACAAACTTTTTCTAGTACTTTTTTCTTTGCAACTTATTAGTTGTGAAGACGATGATTATCAAAATATTCCTGTCGAACAACCGCTAGCTGCGGAAGAGCGTGAGGAATATTCAGGAGGCGAAGCAACGGTGTTCAACGCTACGCAAGAAGCCTTTGGTTTTTTTGCCTCAAAATTAACCCAAGAGGAGCAAACTGCTTTTGGGATAGGGAATTCTTTTTTTAGACAAAGTTGGGTTTCGGCACCCGCATCTACAACTGCTCGTGATGGTTTGGGACCTTTTTTTAATGCAAATGCCTGTGCAAGTTGTCATTTTAAGGACGGTCGTGGTCGTCCGCCAGCTTTCGATGGTGAGTTGGGTCGTGGTTTACTTTTAAGGTTTAGTTTGCCTGGAAGTCATGCTAATGGAAGTTCATTTTCTGACCCTATTTATGGAGGACAATTGCAAGACAATGCCATATTAGGACAAACTATAAAAGGAAAATACAATATTACCTATCAAATCCTTACCGAAACTCTGGCAGATGGAACTGTTATCGAGCTTCAAAAACCAATCTATCAAATAAATAATTTAGGTTACGGTGCTTTAGCAGGTGGTATTTTAGTTTCTCCAAGAATAGCCAATCAGATGATTGGTTTGGGTTTACTTGAAGCGGTATCGGAATCTACTATTCTTGGATTTATAGCTGCCAATAATAGCAATGGAATTTCTGGTAAAGCCAATTATGTTTATGACGTAGAAAGTAATTCTCAAAAGTTAGGTCGTTTTGGTTGGAAAGCCAATCAGCCCAGCATACGTCAGCAAGTCGCAGGTGCTTTTTTAGGCGATATGGGAATTACAACCAGTATTTTTCCAAACGAAAATGCTCCTCCAAGTGTCGATTTAAGTACGATTCCAAATGGTGGAAGTCCTGAAATATCGAATTCAAATTTAGATAAGATTGTATTGTATTCAAGTTCATTAGCTGTTCCAGCCAGACGAAATGTTTCAGATCAAAATGTATTAAAAGGGAAGAAAATATTTAATGACATTCAATGTGCTAGTTGTCATATTCCAAAAATGCAAACAGGAAATACCTATTCAATTGCAGCATTAAGAAACCAGATAATTAGACCTTATACCGATATGCTTTTGCATGATATGGGGAATGAATTATCGGACAATGCACCAGATTTTCTTGCAAATGGAAACGAATGGAGAACACAGCCACTTTGGGGAATTGGATTGATTAATACAGTAAACGGACACACTAATTTACTACACGATGGTAGAGCAAGAAATGTCACCGAAGCTATTTTATGGCACGGTGGCGAGGCACAAAATTCAAAATTAAAGTTTAAGCAATTATCAACTAAAGATAGAAATGATTTATTGAGTTTTATTAATTCTTTATAATTTTTTTTTCATTGGAAATAACTCTTTTGACGGTTTCCCGTTTTGATTTCCTGAGATTTCAGCAACCAAACTGTCTTTTGTTATTTGTTTGTAAGTAATTTTGTTAGGGAAATCGTGTTTTGGGTTTTCGAAGACCAATTCCTTTTCTGAAGATTTTGTAAGAAAAAAAGAAACCGGATTTTCATTAGTTTGATTTTTTACAGAAACAGTATAAAACAAGCTATCGTTTCTTTGTTCTAAAATGACATTTTCATGAAAAACGGTGTCTTTTGCTACAATAATAAAGCTTTCGCCAACAAAAGAACTATCGGTACTTTTTGTCCAAATTTCAGTAAAATCGCTTTCCTTTGTTGAATTTCCCCATTCTCCTATAAACCAATTAGCTTTTTCTAGTTGTGCATAAGATTTATTTATTTCTTTAGTTTCTTTTTTACAATCTATAAATACTAAAGCTAACACTAATATTAAAAATATTTTTTTCATAATTATTTGAATTTTATTAGAATGTAAAATTATAAAATAATATTGATTCTAGCCCAGATGGAAACGGCATCCTTTTTTCCCGCTTTTTTGCGGGAAAAAAGATAGAGTGTACAGCTGGAAATAGCTCCTAATAAAAAATCTAAAATTTAAAAATTACAATTTACAATCTTTTTTGTAATTTTGCACTCCAAATAAAGGAAAAGAAAATGTTAGATAGATTACAAATTATCAAACAAAAGTTTGACGAAATATCGGATTTGATTATTCAGCCAGACGTAATTGCCGACCAAAAGCGATATGTAGCACTTAATCAAGAATATAAAGGGCTAAAAGCTCTTGCTGAAAAACGTGACGAATATGTCCTTTTGATGGCAAATATAGACGAAGCAAACGAAATAATTGCCGACGGAAGCGATGCAGATATGACCGAAATGGCAAAAATGCAACTCGACGAAGCCAAGGACAGATTACCAGAACTTGAGGAAGAAATAAAATTTTTGTTGATCCCTAAAGATCCTGAAGATTCTAAAAATGTGATGGTCGAGGTTCGTGCAGGAACTGGTGGTGATGAAGCCTCTATTTTTGCAGGAGATTTGTTTCGTATGTACACAAAATATTGCGAGAACAGAGGTTGGAGAACTTCGGTTGTAGATATGAACGAAGGAACTTCAGGTGGATTTAAAGAGGTTATTTTTGAAGTTACTGGAGAAGATGTTTACGGAACCTTGAAGTTTGAAGCAGGTGTACATCGCGTACAACGTGTTCCACAAACAGAAACTCAAGGTCGTGTACACACATCAGCAGCTACAGTAATGGTATTGCCAGAAGCGGAAGAGTTTGATGTTCAAATTGATATGAATGATGTTCGTGTCGATTTTTTCTGTTCTTCTGGACCTGGTGGACAATCTGTAAATACTACAAAATCTGCCGTTCGTCTTACGCATATTCCGTCAGGATTGGTAGCGCAATGTCAGGATCAGAAATCACAACATAAAAATAAAGATAAGGCATTAGGTGTTTTACGTTCTCGTTTGTACGAACAAGAATTAGCAAAAAAACAAGCTGAAGATGCTACAAAACGTACTTCACAAGTAAGCTCTGGTGATCGATCTGCAAAAATTCGTACTTATAATTATTCTCAAGGACGTGTAACCGATCACAGAATTGGGTTAGACGTTTTTGATATGGATGGCGTTATGAACGGAAAAATTCAAAAATTTGTCGACGAACTTCAATTGGTTAACAATATGGAAAAATTGAAAGAATCTGATATTTTTTAAAGACAAATTACTAAAATTTCATTAGCCACTAATTCACAAATTAAATTTAAAAATTCATGAATTAGTGGCTAAATTATAATAACTTTAATTTTTTTTTAGAAAACACAAACTACCAAACTAACTTAATTATGAAGAAAAAAATCATCCTTCTATTTGCATTAACTTCGGTGTTAACTACAAAAGCTCAGTCTTATCTAGGCTATTATTACGATAATTATGCTGGAGTGCAAAGTGTCTTATACAATCCTGCATCTATTGCAGATTCTCGTTTTAAGACCGATATAAATTTAGCCTATTTTAGCGTAGGTGTAGGTAATGATTATTACGGATTTAGTATATCTGACATTATGAAAGGTGGAGATTATGATTTCGAATTACAATCTAAAAAATTCCCATCAAATAGCAATAATTTTATATTAAATGCTGATATTATGGGACCATCATTTATGTTTAACATTGCTCCTAAACATTCATTGGCTGTTATTACAAGAGCAAGATCTATTGTAAATGTTAGAAATATCGATGGTGACTTGTTTAATAAATTAAGTAATGATTTTGATGCTTCACAAGATTACACTATAAATTCACAAAATTTTTCTATGGTAGGAAACGCATGGGGAGAATTAGGTCTTTCTTATGCTGCTGTCATTTTAAATAAAAACCAACATTTTCTAAAAGGAGGTTTATCTTTAAAATACCTGCAAGGTATTGGAAATGCTTATATAAAAGCCAATAACGTATCAGTTGACTATGATAATAATTCAACCAACCCAACTCTTAATACTATTACAACAACAGGTAATTTAACTTATGGTGGAAGTCAAGAATTTGAAAATGATGATTATGAATTTAATCAAAACTCTAATGGTTTTGGAGCAGATTTAGGTTTTGTTTACGAATACAGACCAAATTACGCTAATTTTTCGGCTGATGATAAAGAGCTAAATAAATACAAAGTGAGATTTGGATTATCTTTAACCGATATTGGTTCAATCACGTACAAAGATGCAACGCAAAGAACTCACGATTTAAACGGGACTAGAACGGAAGCACAATACGAAAATTTAAGCAGTACCGATTATTTAAATACTTTTCCGACCACATACTCTGATGCAAAGAAAACAAGCTTACCAACAGCTATACACACAAATATAGATTGGAATTTTTATAAGAAATTCTATTTAAACTTAAACTCCGATATGAGTTTAACAAGCAAAACAGCATTAAACTCAAATTCAATAGAAAATTCAGTTTCACTTACACCGAGATATGAAGTAAAATGGTTTAGTTTTTATGTACCACTAAGCTATATGCAATACAGCGATTTTAGAGCTGGTTTTGGTTTCCGAGCTGGCCCTTTATTTGTAGGATCAGGATCTGCAATATCAAACTTAATTTCTGACGAATCGAAAGGGTTAGATGTTCATTTAGGTCTTAAAATCCCTATATATCAAGGGAAGAAAAAGGACAAAGACAACGACGGAATTCTAGACAAATTTGATGATTGTCCTGAAATTGCTGGTCCAATAGAAAACAAAGGATGTCCATGGAAAGATACAGACAATGATACTGTTTTAGACAAAGATGATAAATGCCCAACTATTGCTGGACCTGTTCAAAACAATGGTTGCCCATATGAAGATACAGACAAAGATGGCACTTTAGATAAAGATGATAAATGCCCTACAGTTGCTGGAGAAAAAGATAATTTTGGTTGTCCTTGGTTAGACACAGACAAAGATGGCTCTATAGATAAAGATGACAAATGTCCTACAGTTGCCGGAGAAAAAGATAATTCTGGTTGTCCTTGGTTAGATACTGACGAAGATAGTATCCTAGATAAAGATGACAAATGTCCTGCTGTAAAAGGAACCATAGCAAATAATGGTTGTCCCGAGATAAGTGAAGCAGTTATGAAAAAACTAAACGATTATGCTAAAACTATTTTGTTTAATTCGGCAAAATCTACTTTCCAACAGCAAACCTATCCAATTTTACAATCTATAACAGCGATTTTAAAAGAATATCCATCGTCTAACTTCTCATTAGAAGGACATACGGATAGCGATGGTGCTACATTGGCAAATCAAACTTTATCAGAAAACAGAGCAGCAGCCGTTAAAACCTATTTGATTGAAAATGGTATCGACTCTAGCAGATTAGTTTCGGTTGGTTTCGGAGAATCTAAACCAATTGCTTCAAATAAAACTAAAGTTGGTAAAACTTTAAACAGAAGAGTCGAAGTTAAATTGACTAAATAATAAAAAACAAAATTTTAAAAATCCTCCGAATACTTTTCGGGGGATTTTTTTTATAAATTTGCACCACAACACAACAAAATGACAACACAACAACTTATTTACCAAATCAGAATCAAAAAATCCTTTCTTTGTATAGGTTTAGATGTCAATTTAACTAAAATTCCACAACATTTACTCGAACTCGAAGATCCTATTTTCGAATTCAATAAAGCCATTATCGATGCTACTCATGATTTGTGCGTTTCCTATAAACCCAACACTGCATTTTACGAAGCTTACGGCATAAAAGGTTGGCAAGCCTTACAAAAAAGCATCAATTATATCAATGAAAAGCATCCCGAAATTTTCACCATTGCCGATGCAAAACGTGGTGATATCGGAAATACATCTACAATGTATGCCAAAGCTTTTTTTGAAGATTTAAACTTCGATTCTGTAACCGTTGCGCCATATATGGGAAAAGATTCAGTAGAACCATTTTTAGCTTTTAATGACAAACATACCATTATGTTGGCCTTAACATCTAACGAAGGTGCTTTCGATTTTCAGACATTAAATGCAAATGGTGATGAATTATACAAACAAGTTTTAAAGACTTCAAAAACTTGGAAAAACAGCCAAAACTTAATGTACGTTGTGGGTGCAACCAAAGCAGAATATTTTACCGAAATTAGAAAAATTGTACCCGATAGTTTCTTACTTGTTCCTGGAGTTGGAGCTCAAGGCGGAAATTTATCTGAAGTTTGCAAATACGGAATGAATGACAATATTGGATTGCTTATAAATTCTTCTCGCGGCATTATTTATGCTTCCAAAGGATTAGATTTTGCCGAAAAAGCGAGAGAAGAAGCTCTGAAAATACAAGCGGAAATGGAAGAAATAATTAGTTTAAAGTTTCAGGTTTAATGAAATATTTTACAGACCAACTCGGAAATATCCATACTTTCGAAAATTCTCCAAAAAGAATCATTTCATTAGTTCCTTCTCAAACCGAATTATTATATGATTTGGGTTTGGAAGAAAACCTTGTTGGAATCACAAAATTTTGTGTGCATCCGTATCATCTTAAATCGACAAAAAAAATTGTTGGTGGTACAAAAAAAGTGAATTATGATAAAATTAGAGCCTTAAATCCTGATATTGTTATTTGCAACAAAGAAGAAAACACGTTAGAAATAGTTGAAGAATTAAGAAAAATTTGCACTGTTTGGGTTACTAATATTATCACAATAGAAGATAATTTTCAGATGATTTCAGATTTCGGTCAACTGTTTAATTGTCGTACAGAATCACAAAAAATAAATGATAAGTTAGGTTTTGCTTTAATTCAATTTAAAAAATTCATAAAAGACAAACCCACACAAAAAGCAGCCTATTTTATTTGGAAAAACCCATATATGGTGGCTGGTTCAGATAATTTCATCAATGAATTATTAAAATTAAATAATTTTGAAAACATTTATGACAAAGAGGAACGTTACCCAGAAATAGAACTCAAAAAAATACGTTTAGACGGCGATCCAGATTTGGTTTTTCTTTCATCAGAACCATTTCCTTTTAAAGAAGAAGACGCTTTCGAGATTGGAAGATTTACACACCATGCCAAAACCGTATTTGTAGATGGCGAAATGTTTTCTTGGTACGGAAGCCGGTTATTAAAGGCTTTTGAGTACTTCAAAATTTTACACAGTAAGATTTAACGTAATTTTCTTGTCTATTATTTTTCATCTATTATCTTTACTTAAATTTATAGCAATTGATAAACTATACCATTTACGAAAATAAAGACAGTAATCAGTGGGTTACATTTGTGCATGGCGCTGGTGGAAGTTCGTCTATATGGTTTAAGCAAATTCGTGATTTTCAGAAGCATTATAATGTTTTATTATTAGACTTGCGTGGTCATGGAAGCTCTAATGAGCAAATAAAAAAAGCTTTTCACAAAAAATACACTTTCCAATCTATTGCCAACGATGTGCTAGAAGTTATCGATCATCTTAAAATTGAAACCTCTCATTTTGTAGGTATTTCTTTAGGTACAATTGTTATTAGACAATTGGCAGAAATGCATCCAGAACGTATAAAAAGTATGATTTTAGGCGGTGCCATTCTCAAAATGAACTTCCGTTCTCAAATATTGATGCGTTTGGGCAATATGTTCAAATATGTACTTCCTTATTTGGTATTATACAAGTTTTTTGCTTTTGTTATTATGCCAAACAAAAACCACAAACAATCTCGTTTGTTGTTTATAAATGAAGCTAAAAAATTATACCAAAAAGAATTTATTCGTTGGTTTAAACTAACTGCCGAAATAAACCCAGTCCTTAAATGGTTCCGCCAAGTTGAAGTAAACATTCCTACGCTTTATGTAATGGGAGAAGAAGATTATATGTTCTTGCCTTCGGTTCGTAAAGTAGTCGAAAAACACTATAAATCATCAAAATTATTTGTTATTGAGCAATGCGGACATGTTGTAAATGTCGAGCAACCTTTAGTTTTTAATAATACTGTAATAAAATTTATAAACGATACAAAATAAAAAAACTCCTTAATTTAGACTGCCCCCAAAAAGTTAGACACTATTTGGGGGTATTTTTATGGAAAGAAAAGTCAAATATGATTATACATTTAAACTCGAATGTGTAAAATTAG
>NZ_JAYURN010000147.1:0-68834 GCF_043756175.1 Flavobacterium sp. | reverse complement strand
CGTATTGTTTGACTACATTTTTAACTTCAAGAATATTACTCATTGTAGAAAATTGATTTATGTAAATGTAAGATTATTTATTTGAACCATATAAGTCATATAAGTTCATTTAAGTTTTTTCTGACTCTTTAATAAGTAGAAAAAAGCGGATTTATGTTACAAAAAACCCACCCTAATTTGCACTAGGATGGGAAAAAAAATAAAACGGATATAAAACCCGTTCTATAAATTATGAAAACATATCTTTCACTTTCTCAAAGAATGATTTTTCTGATTTTTCTGGACTTGGAATAAAGTTTTCGTTTGAAATATTATTTTCAAAAAATTGCTTTTGCTCTTTGTTTAAAGTTTTTGGTGTCCAAACATTTACATGAACTAGCAAATCACCATTTCCGTAACTATTGATACTTGGAATTCCTTTTCCTTTTAGTCGGAGTATTTTTCCTGATTGTATTCCTTCTTCCAATTTGATGCGAACTTTTCCGTTTACTGCTTCAATATCTTTAGATATTCCTAAAACTGCTTCAGCAAAACTAATATACAAATCGTAATGTAAGTTTTCGCCTTCACGCTTTAAGAATTCGTGTTCTATTTCTTCGATAGCAACAATAAGATCACCAGGAATTCCGTTTCCTGGCGCATCGTTTCCTTTATTAGAAACTTTTAGTTGCATACCATCAACAACACCAGCTGGAATTTTTATAGAAACTGTTTCGTCTTCAAGAATCATTCCTTGCGCATCGGCATTGGCTGGTTTTTTTTCGATAATTTGACCTGAACCTCCACAAGTTGGACAAGTTGAAGCCGATTGCATACGTCCCAAAATAGTATTGGTTACTCGCATTACTTGACCTTGACCATTACAAGTAGAACAAGTTTTATATGAAACTCCTTGCGCCTGAATTTTGCGTTTTACTTTAACTTTTTTCTCAACACCATTGGCAATTTCTTCTAGCGTTAATTTGACTTTGATTCTCAAATTACTTCCTTTAGTACGACGCTGACCTCCGCCTCCGCCTCCAAATCCGCCGAAACCACCACCACCAAAAATATCTCCAAACTGGCTGAAGATATCGTCCATGTTCATTCCGCCGCCGTGAAAACCTCCGCCTCCACCACCGTTACCGCCTTCAAAAGCTTGGTGTCCAAAACGGTCGTATTGCGCTTTTTTCTGAGCATCACTTAAAACTTCATAAGCTTCGGCTGCTTCCTTAAATTTTTCTTCGGCAGCAGCATCACCAGAATTTTTATCAGGGTGAAATTCAATTGCTTTTTTGCGATAAGCTTTTTTTATTTCGGCTTCAGATGCACTTTTCGTAACACCTAATATTTCGTAAAAATCTTTTTTCATTTTAATAATTTTACCCTTCAACTAAGTTAAGGGTGACAATTTGAATTAATTTCCAATAACTACTTTAGGAAAACGGATGATTTTTTCGCCTAATTTGTAACCTTTTTCAATCACATCAACTACTTTTCCTTTTAGTTTATCACCCGCTGGAATTTGTGTAATTGCTTCAGCAAAATCAGCATTAAAAGCATCTCCTGTTCTTACTTCCATCACTTCTAACCCTTTAGAAAACAAAGTGTCTTTTAGTTTTGTATGTATAAGCTCTACTCCTTTTATTAAATTTTCGTCCTCTGATTTGGAAATTTCGACAATAGCTCTGTCAAAATCATCCATAACTGGCAACATGGCTTGTAAAACTTCTTGGTTGGCAGTTTTAAACAAGTCTATTCTTTCTTTTGTAGTACGTCTTTTGTAATTTTCGAATTCAGCAAAAAGACGTAAAAACTTATCTTTTTCGTGCGCTAAATCTTTAGTTAATTGCTCTTCAACACTTAATTCTTCTATGATTAATTGCTCACCATTAGCATTTTCTTCTAATGTTATTTCATCTAATTCTTTATCAATTTCAGTATTCTCAGTAGTCATCTTTGATTTATTTTTAAATATATTTTGAAACATTCTTTACCCATTGCAAAATTACTGCCAATTATAAAACAATGTCAAATTGTCATTAAAAACTTTAATATAATTTTAAGAGAAAAACGAGATTAATTCTTTAAATTTGAAAATAATAAATAGAAATTACACAATACCTTTTATATATAATTATTAATTCACCATACTAAAAAAGCGTTTGTCGAAACAAACGCTTTTTTATTTTACCAGAAGTTGTTTGAGAGCTGATTGTATTGATTTGTATTGAAATTCGAAACCTGCAGTTTTTATTTTTTGTGCATTTACATTCTGACTTTCAAAAAGTAATGTATTCATTTCTCCCAAAATTATTTTCATAACAAATCGAGGAACATTTGGCATAAAAAAAGGTTTTTCTAAAATTTGTGCTGCGACATAGTTTAATTCGTAATTTGTAACTGGCGAAGGCGCTACTGCATTATAAACACCTTGAAGATTATTTTGTATGGCAAATAAAAACATATTAGCTAAATCATGAATGTGTATCCAAGATTGCATTTGTTTTCCAGAGCCAAATGCTGAACCGATCCCTAGTTTTATGGGTTTTAATATTTCTGGAAGTGCGCCGCCATTTTTAGCAAGAACTATACCTATACGAAGTTTACAAACATTAATATTTAGTCTTTCTATTTGATTGACGGATTCTTCCCATTTTACAACTACATTAGATAGAAACGTATCATCTAATTTTGTAAAATCCTCAGAATAATAATTTTTTAAACTATCCGGATAAAACCCTATAGCTGATGCCGATATGACTTGTTTTACTTGATGCGGATTGTTTTTTAAAGCATTAAATAACAAGTTTGCCGACAATACCCTACTTTCAATTAATTCCTGTTTGTATTTAGATGTCCATCGTTTTGCAATACTTGCTCCTGCTAAATGTATGATTGTATTTACACCTATTAGACAATTTTCGTCGATAACTCCAGACTCTGGACTCCAGTAAAACCCATTATAATTGGGTTGGTGTTCGATTTTATTTTTGTTGGTTGTGAGATAATTAATTTTTATACCATTTTGCAACAGCAATTCAGTAATTGCTGTACCGACAAGACCAGTTGCACCTGTAATAAGGACTTTCATTATATTTTTTTATTAAATGTAATAAATGATTGTCTTAAGTATTTATTAATTGTAAAGAATTTAACTATTGTTGAAATTATTTTATTTCAGTCGAATACTCCATTCAAAATCCATTTCAGAAACTTGTTCTCCTTTTTCGTTGGTTCCGATCGATTTCATCCAGAAAGTTTGACCATCTCCAGTTTCGATAGTTTTTTTTATCGCTTCTTCGATAAGATGTCCGTCTTTGCAAGTAAAAGTAATTCTTCCTGTGGCTTTCTTTGTAAAACTCCCTTTGTTATTTGCTACTAACATAGATATGTTTCGCTTACTTTTCTGAATATGTAGCATAACCATTGCTCCTGTTGTTAGTTCAGCAGCCATGGCTTGCACTGCAAAATACATCGATTTGAATGGATTCTGATTTACCCAACGGTGCTTAACAGTTACAACACATTGTGTTTCGGTAATGCTTTTTGCTCTAACGCCAGACCAAAAAGCAGATGGTAATTTGAAAAATAAAAACTTATTTAAATTTGATGCTGAAAACTCCATAACACTATATTTTTCGCTAATGTACAAAAAAATACTATGTATGCATAATATTTTTAAATGTTAAATAAATGTTAATATTTAGTACTTTGTAATGCATAATAGCTTTTTTTAACCGTATCTTTGCATAAGAAATTAATAGCCAAAAGAAAGTACTATTATTTAATCATCAAAAAAATCAAAATTATGGAAGCAGTTCTAACATCAAACAAAGAAAAAAATTACGCCTCATTTATTCACTTGAGTGCTTTAACTAAATATCTTATCCCTTTCGGTAATTATATTTTACCTATTGTATTATGGGGAAGCAAAAAAGATTCGTCGGAATTTATTAATCATAACGGGAAACAAGTTCTAAATTTTCAATTAAGTATGTTGTTATATTCTATTCTCTTATTAATCGTATCGATTCCTACTTTATTATTTTCGATATTCAATAATGTAAGTTTTGACGAAATTGAGAATGGTGATTTTCTAATCGAAAAATTATCATCTGGTAATATTA
Organism: Flavobacterium sp.; assembly: GCF_043756175.1. Taxonomy (GTDB): domain Bacteria; phylum Bacteroidota; class Bacteroidia; order Flavobacteriales; family Flavobacteriaceae; genus Flavobacterium. Next base: position 64,725 of record NZ_JAYURN010000147.1, on the reverse strand, counting down.
CAGGCATTGTAACCATTGCTTTAGTTGCTATTGGCTTGTTTTGCTTTATGAAAATCGCCGAATTTTTCTTAATTATATATGGTGCAATAAAAGCCAATGAAGGAGAATCTTTTAAATACCCGTTGACTATTAATTTTCTAAAATAAGTTTCAATCATCAGCTGAAAGGCAAATCAAAAATCAATCAAAAAATGAACAGTTTAATCATTAAAAAAGAAAATCTATGAACATTGAAAACACGAAAGCGCAAATGCGAAAAGGTGTCCTCGAGTTTTGTATCTTATCGGTCTTAAAAGACAAAGAAGCATATACCTCGGAAATTTTAGACACCTTAAAAAACGCAAAGTTACTGGTAGTAGAAGGAACAGTATATCCTTTACTTACTAGGCTTAAAAACGACGAACTACTCAGCTATCGCTGGGAAGAATCTACTTCTGGACCGCCAAGAAAATATTACGGACTAACAGAAGAAGGACAAACATTTTTAAACGAATTAAATAGCACTTGGACGGAATTGTCTGATGCAGTAAACATAATAACTATCCAAAAATAATAGCCATGAACAAAACAGTAAATATGAATTTAGGAGGTTTTTTCTTTCACATAGATGAAGACGCTTATCAGAAATTAAATCGCTATTTTGATGCTATAAAGAGATCTCTTTCTAGCGACGGTCGTGACGAAATCATGAACGATATTGAAAGTAGAATTTCGGAACTTTTCTCAGAAAAATTAAGTTCTGAAAAACAAGTGATTGGTCTAAAAGATATTGACGATGTTATAGCCGTTATGGGACAACCTGAGGACTATAAAATTGAAAACGACAATTCAAGTCAAATGAATTACACTTCAGTTTCAACTCGTTCAAAAAAACTATACCGTGACAAAGAATCAGGTATTGTTGGAGGTGTTGCGTCTGGTTTAGGACATTACTTTGGTATGGATCCTGTATGGATTAGAATTATTTTAGTATTACTGGTTTTTGCTGGTTTTGGAACAGGAATATTGGCTTACATTATTTTATGGGCGGTAACTCCTGAAGCGGTAACAACTACTGAAAAATTAGAAATGCAAGGAGAACCCATAAACATTTCTAATATAGAAAAGAAAGTAAAGGAAGAATTTGATAATGTTTCTGAAAAATTCAAAAATGCCGATTACGGAAAAATGGGAACACAAGTAGGAACATCTGCCGGAAAAATAGGAAGTTCATTAGGTGATGTCTTAGTTTCTATATTCAGTGTATTTGCCAAATTTATTGGTGCATTAATAGTTATAATTGCTTCCGCAATGTTAATCTGTCTAATAATAAGTTTGTTTACAGTTGGCTCTACTTCGTTTCTAAGTGTGCCATGGATGGATTATTTTAACACTTTCAACTACACAAATACTTCAATGTGGTTTGTTGCTTTACTAACCGTTTTAGCAATCGGAATTCCATTTTTCTTCCTACTTATTTTAGGTCTAAAAATATTAGTTAGCAACTTAAAATCAATCGGAAACATTGCAAAATATACATTATTAGCTATTTGGATTTTAGCCATTGGCGTATTAATAACTTTAGGAGTTCGTACAGCCACTGAAATTGCTTTCGAAAACAAAGTAGTTCAAAAAGAAATCATCAATATCAAGCCAACAGATACGCTTATTGTAAAATTCAAATACAATGATTATTACACAAAATCGATTTACAATAGTGAAGATTTTAAATTCGTTCAGGATTCAGCCAATAACAATTTGATTTATTCTAACAATGTGAGTCTCGAAATTATGCCAACTGATGAAAAGTTACCATTCATTCAAATTGAAAAAAGAGCCAATGGTAAAACTTTTACCGAAGCAAAACAAAGAGCCGAAAAAATAAACTACGGATTCAAAATTGAAGGAAACCAATTGATTCTTGATAATTATTTGTTAGCCGATGTAAAAAGCAAATATCGTGGTCAGGAAGTAGCGTTGTACTTGTATTTACCAAAAGGAACTTACCTAAAACCAGATAGTTCATTAAGAAATTATGACGACACAGATGGAGATTACTTCTCTTGGAACCCAGATTCTGATAAAGATGTGTATAAAGTAGGAACTGACAAAATAGCGTGTTTAAATTGTCCTATCGAAAAAGATGAAGACGAAGACGATGAGCATACTGCAACTGTTACTATTGATGAAGACGGTGTTAAAATTAAGAATGACACTGTGATTTCAAATTCAAATGAGATAAAAGAGCTTAAAATAAACAAAGACGGAATTATCATTAAAACCAAATAATCATGATAAAACTAATGGTTCATTTAGTCCGAATAGTAATTGCAACATGCATTGCATTATTATTTAATTCTTGCAAATATGACATCGAATTAGGTAAAAAAATCACAGGAAGTGGCCATGTTGTTAAAAAAGAGCGAAATTTAGAGCCTTTTACAAAAATTGAAGTCAGTCAAGGTTTAGATTGCGAAGTAACGCAAGGAAAAAATCAAAAAGTATTAATTGAAGCTGACGATAATTTACAAGATGGTATAATTACAACTGTTACTAATGGTGTTTTAAAAATATCATCAAAATACAATAATTATATCAATGTAGGTTCTAAAAAAATCAAAGTTCAAATACCAGAAATTTTAAGTTTAGAATCTACAAGTGCTTCTTCTTTGGTTACTAAAAACATTATAAAAGGAAATATTATTTATGTAAAATCAAGTAGCGCAAGTAATTTAACTGCAAATATTGAAGCCGACAAAATTATACTTGAAGCTTCTAGCGGAAGCGATTTAAATATTGAAGGCAAAACACTAGAACTAACAACAGCCTCATCTAGCGGAAGTAGTATCAATGCAGAAAATTTATTAGCAAACGATATAAATTCTCAAAGTTCGAGCGGAAGTTCAACAATCGTAAATCCAATTCTGAAACTAAAAGCACACGCATCAAGCGCAAGCTCTATATCGTATTCTAAAACTCCTAAAAGTTTAGCTGTCGAAGAAAATTCTGGTGGAAGCGTAGACAAAGAGTAAAAAAATTTAAATTTATCAAAATCATTCATCAAAAGTGAATGATTTTTTTATATTTGTGATAAACAAATTTGAAAATGAAAAAAACTGTCCTACTTATCTTTACAATCTTATTAACTACAATAACTTTTGCCCAAAAAAAGGAAAAAGTAAAAGGATCGAAAATAGTCACAGTCGAAAAAGTTGAAGTTGCTGCTTTTACAGAACTTGAAATCGAAGACAATCTGGAAGTTTTTTTAGTAAAAGGTGATAAAAATGCTATCGAAGTAGAAACCGACGAAAATTTGCATACTGCTATCAACCATCAAACTTATGGTACTTCATTACGTTTAAATACAAATAAAGAAATTTCGGGTTTCAAAAAATTAGAAATTAGAGTTACTTATACTGATAGTTTGAAGTTAATATCAGTAAAACACGAAGCAAAACTAAATGCTGTTTCCGATATTGGATTGAAGAATATTACTATAAAAACTTACGATTATAGCAAGACAGTTATTAATGCAAATGCTCCTAATTTTACTTTGCTATCAAACGACAAATCGAAAGTAGAACTAAACTTAAAGAGTGAAGATGCTTTTATAGAAATGAGTAAAAATGCTGAAATAAAAACACACATTTCTTCAAATAAATTAAAATTTGATATGTACCAGAAATCTGAAGCAACTGTTGATGGTGAAGTTACCGAAATGAAGCTTCGTTTAGACAATAATGCAAGTTATGAAGGTCAGAAATTAACTTCGAAAATGCTTAGTTTAACCACCGAAAGCAACACTAAATGTAGTGTTTACACAAACGGAAGTTTGTCTATCGCTGCTGCAGGAAAATCGGAAATTTCGATATTTGGTGAACCAAAAATAGAGCTAAAAAAGTTTGGAGACGAAGCAGTTTTGTATAAGAAAGTAGTGAAGTAATATTTTACATACAAAAAAACCAATTCAATGAATTGGTTTTTTTGTATGTAAATCTTTCTTTATTCTTTTGCAGCCAAATATCTTTCGGCATCTAACGCAGCCATACAGCCTGTTCCAGCAGCAGTAATAGCTTGGCGATAAACATGATCGGCAGCATCACCAGAAACAAAAACTCCAGCAACATTAGTTTTAGATGATCCGGGAATATTTACAATATAACCGGTTTCGTCAAGCGTGATATAATCTTTAAAAATATCGGTATTTGGCTTGTGGCCTATCGCTACAAAGAAACCAGTAGCTTCAATATCAAAAATGTCTCCAGTTGTTTTATTTTTTGCTTTTACGCCTGTAACCACTTGGCCATCTCCCAAAACTTCAACGGTATCATGGTTCATTAATATGGTAATATTTTCGGTTTTGCGAACACGTGCTTCCATAATTTTTGAAGCTCTAAATTGTTCGCTACGAACCAACATAGTTACTTTTTTGCACAGTTTAGATAAATAATGTGCTTCCTCGCAAGCAGAATCTCCAGCTCCAACGATAACAACTTCTTGGTTGCGGTAGAAAAATCCGTCGCAAATTGCACAAGCTGAAACTCCACCACCTGTTTTAAGATAATGTTGTTCAGAGTCGATTCCTAAATATTTTGCAGTTGCACCAGTAGAAATAATTACCGTTTCGCAGTGCAATTCTTTTTCATCATTTATCCAAACTTTATGAATATCTCCAGAAAAATCTACTTTTGTGGCCCAACCATCACGAACATCGGTACCAAAACGTTTTGCTTGAGCCTCTAAGCCAATCATCATTTCTGGACCTGTAATTCCTTCTGGATTTCCTGGCCAGTTTTCTACTTCGTTTGTTGTTGTAAGTTGACCTCCGGGTTGCGTTCCTTGATATAAAACAGGGTTCATATTTGCTCTAGCAGCATATATTGCTGCCGTGTAACCTGCAGGACCAGAACCTATAATTAGGCATTTTATTTTTTCGATGTTATTGGACATAATAAGTGTTTTTATAAAAAGACAAATGTAAACTTTATTATAAAAAATTCACTCTTTAATAAATTGAAAAAACTTATTTATTTATAGAAAAATACTTTTATTGTTTTATATTTTGAATTGCCCAAATAAGCAAGGTGTTTTTCTCCTTAGGTAAACCTAACTTTTCAATGATATTTCCGCGATGTCCTTCAACGGTTTTTTCTGACAAAAAGAGTAATTCGGCGATTTGTTTGCTTGTTTTTTGTTGGGCAATTAATTCTGTAATTTTTCTTTCGGATACAGTTAGTTTTGCCAATTCGTCATTATCCTTTTTGTTATCTACAACTAAATCTTCTTCAAGGAATTCACTTACATATTTATTACCTTTTGCAACTTCAATTAAACATTTTTCTAATTCTGTTTGCGCATGTTCTTTAAGAATGTATCCGTAAATTCCATATTCTGTGGCTTTTTTATAAATAGTCATTTCTTTGTGCATGGTAAGCAAAATTATTTTGGTTTTAATTTTGCTTTCTTGTACTTTTTTTGCCACATCTAAGCCATCGAGTCCTGGCATATTTATATCTAAAATAGCAATATCAGGTTGATGAAGTGTAATTAAATTTAAAGCTGAAACTCCATTAGAACAGGTATCTGTTATTTTGTAACCGTAAGATTCTACAAAGCTTTTTGTTCCTTGTAGTGTAAATGGATGATCGTCTGCAATAAGTATTTTCATTATTGTTTTTTAATTTCAATGGAGATAACAGTTCCGTTTGTATCTGAATTTATTTTTGCTTCGCCACCTATAGCTCTACTTCTTTCGATGATATTGTGCAAACCAAACGCATTTTTTCCGTTTAGTTTTTCAGAAACATTAAATCCTTTACCGTTGTCTTTAATTTCGATGAAAATACTATTATTTTTTTCTTGAATAGTAATTTTTGCCGCAACTGCATTGGCATATTTTATAATATTGGATAACGCTTCCTGAATAATTCGATACACTTGTAATTCATCAGCAGTTGATAGCGATTCGTTATATTCAACATCAGCCGTTACCATAAAATCATTTACTGACTGAGCTCTTTCTATTAGTTGTTCAACACTTGCTTTTAATCCTATTTTGTCAAACATTATTGGATGTAAATTTCTACTAATAATACGGATATCGTTTATAATTGAATCTATTTTAGTATTCGTAATATCGTTTTTTTCTTCAAACGAATTTTTTAAACTTAACAATTCGTGACTTACGCTATCGTGCAAATCGCTGGCAATACGTTTGCGTTCTTCTTCGGTTTTTTCGAGTAATTGTTTGGTATATTGTTGCACGTTTTGCTTTTCTAATTTTAATTTTTTCTGTTTTTGTCGGGTAATGTAAACCACAACGGTTAGAAACAATCCTAAAAACAAGGAGGCCAACAAGGCAATTGTCGTATTTTTATTTAAAATAGTTGTTTTTTGAAGAGTAATTTGTTGCTCTTTTTTTTCAGTTTCGTATATAGTTTCTAGCTCTGCAATTTTTCCTCTTGTTGCAATATCAGATATGCTATCGGCAATTATTCGTTTGTCTTTTTCGATAGAAAAAGCATTTTTAAAATCATTATTTTGAAGTGCGCTTATTTGTAAAACACCATAAAACATATTGACTTTTTCGTATTGCTGATTGGTTATTAGTGTTGGTAAAGCTTTTTTTATATCTGAGAAATTAGAATAATTTGGGTTCTTTTTTATTTCATATTGTGCTAAAGCCACTTTGTATTCTAAAGTTAAATCCTCCGAATTAATTTCTTCTACAATTGGTTTTAATTCATCAATTACTTTTTTAGCTTCAGGTAATTTATTTGCTTGTACTAAATTTTCAATTTTAAAATCAAATATTTTAAGTTTTAATATTTTACCATCTTCGGTACTATGATTAAAGGCTTGGTAGGTAGAATCGATAAGTGCAGTTTTTCGGGAGTCATTCATAAAATCATAAATGGCTATTTTGTTAATTAACCCAATATAAACATTATAAGTATTATCGATACTTTTGTATGTCTTTATGGCAAGATCAGCATTTTTTATGGCTCTTTTTTTATCACCAATGGCCGTATAAATGTTAGCATAATTAGAGTAAACAAATGCAAAACCCTTTGGGTTATTTATTTTTGTGAAATATTCAAACGATTTTTGGTTGGCCACTAAACTCAAGTTTTGCTTGCCCATGATGTAATAAATATAGGACAAATCATAATAAGCTCTTGCAGTTTTGTAACAGCTTTTGTAGTCGTTAGGCTCTAGCAATGTTATATTTTTATGATATTCCGCTGCTTTTTTTAGATTAGACTTGTCTTCATAATAATGAGCCAAATAGGCATCTACAAAAGTGGTTTTTAGTGCTGGAACTTCTTTCCTATATTTTGTATTAAATTCATTAATGGTTGCCAAAAAAACTTCGTTATAATCATATGAATCGGCAAGATATACACAAGCTATATCTAAAATTTCCGCAGCATTTATGTATTTATGTGCTGCAATTTGTTGGTTATAATATTTGTAAAAAACAGTTAAATAATTTTTATCTTTTTTATAGTTTTCTACTTGATGTAAATAGGCTTTGGTAGTATCTTCTTTGGCTGGAATTTCTTTTACAAAAACCACTCCATTGTCTTTCTTGTCATTACAAGCATATAATAAAGTTATAACAGCAAGTAGCAAAAGAAGTCTGGACGATTTTATGGTGTCTTTAAACATTTGTATATTTTTTTTTAACAAAAGTATCTAATTAAATCGCATAAAAAAGTGTTTGTCAAAAATCAGGGGTTTCCCCCTATATGAATTCATTTTCTATTAGGTCAACTTTGTAATCTGAATTTAGAAGATTAAAACACATAATTAAAAAATTCAAAAACGTAATTAATTTTAAAAACCAATTTTTATGAACAGAATTTTACTCAAAAACCAAAAAAAATCCTTTGAAAAAGGAAAATTTTGGTCAAAAACATTTGCAATGCTACTGTTTTTTATGGTGTTAAGCTTTACAAATGCAAACGCACAAATTGGATTTACCGTAACAGGGAATACAAACACAACACCAAATTTAGCAATCTCCTACACCTCGTTAGACAACTTGCTTGTTGCCGTAAATGCTATTACAGCAGTTAGTGGAAACGTTTTTATTAATGGCAATTCTGGGTCAGAAACCGCTCCTGTAAAAGGATTTACAATTGGTAGTACCACTTTGAACGCCGCTATGGCGGGAAATGCTTTCAGGATTTACATATCAGGAAATGGTTCCTCCACTATAAATGCAGGAGTAGGAAATGCAACTCCTGCTAGTGCAAGCCCAGATGGAATGGTAAAACTTGTTGGAGCAAACAATATCTATTTTGGTTATTTTGTGCTTGTAGATGGCAACACGACCAACCCAGCTACTATGGAATTTGGTATTGGTTTGTTTAAAGCCAGTGCTACCGATGGTTGCAACGAAAATGCCATTTATGAGAACAATATTACAATGCAACGTGTCAATTTTGCACCAGGAAGTGTCCCTATGCCAGCTGGTGCTACAGGTATTATTATGGTCAATTCGACACCAACGGCAGCAACAACCTCTCTAACACCAACTAGTGTTGCAGGTGCCAATTCTAATAATCAAATAGCAGGAAATATAATAGATGGTGGGAATAATGGTATACACTTGTATGGTTTTGGGAATATTTCACCTAATGACGATTATAATAACATAATTGGCGAATCAAATACCATTCGAAATTTTGGTGGTGGTGCAACCGCAGGTTCATTTGCAACCGGCATAACCGCAAACAACCAGTGGAATGTTTTAATTACCCGAAATATAATAGACAATAATACGGGTACAGGCGTAAATACGCTATATACTTTGTATGGAATAAATGTATCAGGTGGAGGTAATAATGCCAATGTAAATATTACATACAATGCAATAAAGCTACAAAGCGCTAGCGGAACCTCTTCATTGTATTGCATCGTCAATAATACAGGTACTGGCACAGGAACAGTAAACATAAGTGATAACGTTATAAATTTAGGTAATACAAATCGTACTTCGGGAAATGTTATTGGTATAGCAAACAATTCTACGCCTAGCGTATTAAACATGAATTACAATACCATAGAAGGGATTGTAGGTGTTCCTTTAGCAGGAACTGGAGATGTAAATGGCATTATGAATAACTCAAATATAGCCACTATAAACACAATTGGTAATAGTATCAGAAATATTGTTATGACAGGAATGAGTGGGAATTTATATGGTTTGAGTATTGGAGCAACCAACTGGAACGCCTCAGAAAACACCATAGATAATCTTAAATTTTCAATAGCAGGTTCAGCAGGAATTATTTATGGGCTGAATTCTAATAGTACAAATACAAACTTAAATTCTAATATAATAAAGAATCTTTCTATTCCGTCTACTGGAACTATTTTTGGAATTTTAGATGCTGGAGGTACAGGAATAAAAACAATGGGCTACAACCAAATATTCAATTTTGCAACTAGTACTGGCGGTGCTGGCGGTTCTACTTTTTATGGAATAATTTGTTTAACTGGTACAGTATCAATAGGAAACAACAGCATTTATAATCTTGTTATTTCTGGTAGCAATATTACTAATAATAGTACAATAAGAGGCATACGTCTGGATTCGCCTACCAATACTATTTTTAATAATAAAATATATAATCTTTCTACTAATTCTCTTGGTACAATTGGAGCAATTAATACTGCGGCAGGAAATACAACGGTTTACAATAATGTAATTTCAGATTTAAGAGCACCAAATTTAACTTCTCCAAATGGGGTAAATGGACTTCTTCTTAACACTGGAAGTGCCAGTTTGTATTACAACACAATTTTGCTAAACGAAACGGTAAAAAATGCAGGAAATTCAGGTTCTAATGCGGTATTCTTTAACTCGTCTGGAACGTTAATTTCTAGAAACAATATATTTATTAACAAATCGGTAGTATCTGGTACAGGAAGTGCAAGAGCACTATATTGTGCTATTTATGCTACTTCTTACGATACTTCATCAAATAATAATTTGCTTTATGCACCTGTTATTTTTTCTGATGGAGCAAACAGCGATACAACACTTGCGGCATTCAAAGCCAGAATGGCAACACGTGACCAAAACTCTGTTACCGAAACAAGTACACCTTTTACAAGTACAGATGGTTCTAATGTAGATTTTTTACGATTGGCAGATGGTGTAGTATCGGTTGCCAATAATGCTGGTTTGCCAATAACATCACCAGCAATAACTACGGACTATTTTGGCATAACAAGAGATGTAACCACTCCAGACATTGGAGCATCAGAATTTTCAGGAACTCTTGGAAATGAAAGTTATAATTTCTCATCTAAATTGTCAGTATATCCTAATCCTTCAAGTGATTTGTTTTCAATAAACAGTGATACTAGTGGTAATATAGTTGTTTATGATTTAATTGGAAAAATTATTAAATCTGAAACCATCGATTTAGGGATTACAAAACTAGATTTAAGCGATTATCCAAGTGGAATTTATTTGATGAAAGTGACTAATGAAAATAATGAAACTAAAACCTTGAAATTGATTAAACAATAGTTTTAAAACTGTTTTAAATAAATTAAGGCTTCCAAAATATTTTTTGGAAGTCTTTTTATATAATCAAAAATCAGGGGTTTCCCCCTATATGAATTCATTTTGTATTACACCAACTTTGTAATCTGATTTAAAGGATTACCGAGGTAATACTTTTTTTTAAATATTAACACAAAAAATAAATTATGAGAAAAATTGTACTTAGAACAAAAAAACATGTTTCAATTGGAAGAAAAATTTTCACTAAAATAATAACCACTTTGGTTGTTGTTTTATTTACCAATACTATGTTTAGTCAAGCAGGTGCAGCATTATCTTTTGACGGTGCAAACGATTATGTACAAGTGGGAAATATCATGCCGGCAACTTATACTAAAGAAGCTTGGTTTTATGTTTCAAACTTAGGACTTCAAAACAATCTTATTTCTGGAGGCGCTGATGGGCAACATGCATTGTATCCTTCAACTAGCTATGGAAACAGATTGTCTGCGGGACACAATGGCACTTGGAATGCAGTGCAAGATCCAACTCCTATAGTAGCCAATACTTGGTATCATGTTGCTTTGACTTATGATGCAGCAACAACTACGATGAAATTATATAAAAATGGAGCTTTAGTTTCAACAAATGCAAGCGTGCCTACTTTTATTGGTGGTAGTGCTTTGCGACTTGGTTCTTTTGATGCACTTCAAAATCTACTTGGTGGTAAAATGGATGAAGTTCGCATTTGGAATAGAGTTTTGCCACAATGTGAGATTCAAAATAATATGAATGGAGAGTTACCTTCTGGACAAGTAGGACTGGTAGCCTATTACAAATTTAATCAAGGAATTGCTTCAGCAAATAATGCTGCTATTACAACTCTAACAGACTCTAGTGGTAATGCAAATACTGGAACACTTACTAATTTTGCCCTTACAGGAGCTACCTCAAACTGGGTAACACCAGGAGGTGTAGTAACAGGAACGATGAGCCCAGCTCCTTTGTCGGTTACAAGTCCTCAAGTTTTTTGTACAGGCTCAACAGTTGCCAATTTAACTGCTACAGGAACCACTATCAAATGGTATAATGTTGCTACAGGAGGAACAGCTTTGGTTTCTACAACAGTATTAGCTACAGGAACTTACTATGTCACACAAACAACTGGAACTTGCGAAAGCCCTAGAACGGCTGTGACTGTAACAGTAAACACAACGGCTATACCAACGGCTACTTCCCCTCAAACTTTTAATACAGGGGCTACTGTTGCCAATCTTGTAGCAACAGGAACTGCTTTAAAATGGTATGTAGTTTCAACAGGTGGAACTGCTTTAGTAAGTACAACTCCATTAGTAACTGGTTTGTATTATGTTTCTCAAACCATATCAGGTTGCGAAAGTCTTAGAAGATCGGTTCAAGTAAATATTAATGGTGCTGGATTAGATTTTGATGGAGTAAACGATTATGTAAATTGCGGGAATTCTGCTTTATTGAATATTACAGGAAATATTTCTTTGGAAGCAATGGTATATAGAAATGTTTTAAATACAGATGATTGTATAATTGGTAAAGATGTTTTTGCAACAAGCACAGGATATTCTTTTTGGATATACCAAAATAACAAATTAGCTTTACGATTTGGAAATAGAGAATATTTTAGTACCAGTACTATAAGCCAAAATACTTGGGCACATGTTGCGGCAACATTTAAAAATGGTATTGTTAATATATACATAAATGGAGTTTTAGATGCTACTTATACAGGAGTTACACCACCGGTTACCAATACAAACGCACTTTATATTGGAACACCACAAGATGCTGTTGCAAATGCTTCTTTTGCTTTTGGTGGTAAAATAGACGAAGTTAGAATTTGGAACAGAGATTTGCCACAAGCCGAAATTGCAAACAATATGAATTGCGAATTAGGTAGTGGTCAAACAGGCTTATTGGCTTATTACAAATTTAATCAAGGAATTGATAATGCAAGCAATACTTCAATAAATACAATCACCGATTCTAGTGGAAATTCTAATAATGGAACATTAAACGGATTTACACTTACAGGAACAACTTCAAATTGGATAGGAACTGGTGGTGTAACAACAGGAAATACTTGTTCTACATTTTTAAATGCTGCAGATTTCGAATTCTCATCAAAATTATCAGTGTACCCAAATCCTTCAAGTAATGTGTTTTCAATAAATAGTGAAACACGAGGTAATATAGTTGTTTATGATTTGATAGGTAAAATAATCAAATCAGAAACTATCGATTTAGGTATTACAAAATTAGATTTAAGTAATTATCCAAATGGTATTTATTTGATGAAAGTTACTAATGACGGTAATCAAACTAAAACAATGAAGTTGATAAAACAATAGATTTAAAACTGTTTTAAATAAATTAAGGCTTCCAAAAAATATTTTGGGAGCTTTTTTTATTTAAAAATCAGGGGTTTACCCTTGTATATATTTATTTTTTAATCTTACAACTTTACAATCAATTTTAAAGGATTATAACTAAAAGATGCATTACATTTGAAAAATATGGCAAAATCTAAATGGGACAAACTACTAGAAAAATATCTTTTTTTATACAAAGATGGTTTTTTTGAATTACCTTATTTATCTAACTCTGCCAAAATAATGGTCGATAGCGTTATAGAACTTCCAGTGGCAAGAAATAAAATACTCGAGCAGGGCATTTATTCTAACAATCCGTTTTGCAAGGGCGTTATGTACTATAGAGAAATTGAAGAAAACTTTTCGATTTTGGCTACCCATATCGATATAAAAGAGAATATAAGGGCCAAAGCAATTTATGATGAAAACCAAGAAAGCAATTACTACATTTTATCATTTTCGGTTTTTGAATACGAGTTTCCTATAAAAAATGCCGACGGCAAAAACACAAAATTACGTAGCACTTGTTGGACATTCTACAAACCAAATACACAAGTCGAAACCTATTTCTATAAAAATACAAAAGGCAATTTTTATAATTTTGTGTTTGATAAAAAATGGGCAGACAAAAATATTGTCATTAATAACAAAGAAAATAAAATTGCATTTAATGATTTTCTAGACTTAGAAATTGGTTTTTATACCTGGTTAGACATTGCACCAAAAGCAAATGATGTTTCTAGAAAAATGTCAGAAATTCTTACCAACGAAAAAGCTGGGATTTTTAATACTGAAGATTTAAAAATCAGTGCAATCGAACTAATTAATAATTTTTTTGATAATGCTTTCTATGATAATCGTATTCCAGATAATATTTCGTTGAGCAATATTGATTATGCAAAAATATCGAATGCCGAGAAAATAATATTACTCAACTTAAATGCACCATTCATTGGAGTAAATGCAATAGCGCAGCAAATAAATATGTCGCCAACTAAATTAAAATCGAACTTTAAAACAATTTATGGTTTTTCGATGTTGCAATATCATAAAGAAAAAAACATGCTTTTAGCAAAACAATTGCTAGAAAACTCGGATGTTTTAATTAATCATATCTTTGTTTTAACCGGGTACGAAAGTGCAAGCAAATTTACAGCAGCTTTCAAAAAAAGATTCGGAAAATTACCTTCGGATTTTAGATAGACCTCAAAAATATTTAATTTTCAAAAAGCATGTCCTAATGGGCTACTATCTTATCTTTCTTATCGCTATTTTTGAAACTAATTTAAAACAATTGGATTTTTGTAATTTATTTTATCAAAATTCAGGGGTTTTGTCTTTCATAAACTCATTTAAATAAAATTTTATAAATGGAAAAAAATATTTTTTTAAATAAACAAGCTTTTGTAATTATTTTATTACTCATTAATAATTTTTTGTTTTCACAAATGGGTTCTATTGTTGCAGGAGGAACTGCAATAGGAACCGAAGGAACAATTACTTATAGTATAGGACAAGTGTTTTGTACGAACATCACTGGTACGAGTGGAACTGTAGCGCAAGGCCTGCAAAACCCATATGAAATCCAAACTGTATTGGGTCTAGAACATAATCAGATAAGTTTAAATGTATCTGTTTTCCCAAACCCGACTACTGATTACTTAATACTAAAAGTTGGTGGCAAAGAACTTGCTAATTTATCCTATCAATTAATAAGCATTACTGGTAAATTAATAGAAAACCGAAAAATAGCGGGTGTGTCAGAAACAATTTACATGGAAAACCTGGAATGTGCAGTCTATTTTTTGAAAGTAATAAACAATAATAAAGAAGTAAAAACATTTAAAATAATTAAACAGTAAAAAAATGAAAAATATTTATTCTCTCCTAATTTTTTTAATAACAGTAAATCTATCTGCGCAGGCTCCACAAAAAATGAGTTACCAAGCCGTAATTCGCAACAGTAGCGATGCACTCGTTACAAATACAACAATAGGCGTAAAAATTAGTGTTTTGCAAGGCAGCGCAGTGGGTACTGTAATATACAACGAAACCCAAACGGCAAGCACCAATGCTAATGGTTTGATTAGTTTAGAAATTGGTAACGGAACACCTGTAATAGGAACTTTTGCTGGGATTAGCTGGGCAAACGGTCCTTATTTTATCAAAACCGAAACAGACCCAACAGGAGGTACTACATACAGTATAACTGGAACACAACAACTTATGAGTGTGCCATATGCCTTGTTTAGTGCTAATGCAAAAGTGGGCGGTTTTACACATTATCTTGGCGAAAATTTTAATGGAGGCATTATTTTTTATTTATATAAAGGGAACGACGGTTTAGAACACGGTTTGATTTTAGCTCTTACCGAAGGACTTACTACAATGTATAATACTGCACCGCCTATATATATCAACCGAAGTTGGGATGGTCTTTACAATACTAATCTAATGGCCGTTGCCAGCCCATGTAGAGCATACATAAATACTTTAGGTACTGGTTGGTATATTCCAAGTATAGATGAGTTATCCAAACTGTATCAAAATGTTTTAGAAACTAACAGAGCATTGTTTAACGGAGGTCATACGCCTTTAGGAGCTCAAGATAGTAATTACTGGAGTAGTACTGTTAGAGGTGATAATGCTTTTTGTATTAATGTAGTTAATGGTGATGTACTTGCATTACTTAAGACTACATATTTGGCTTTGCGGGGAGTGCGGGCTTTTTAAATAAAATTAAATTAGCTTTCAAAATATTTTTTAAAAATGGATTTATAAATCAAAAAATCAGGGGTTTCCCCTCGGATGACTTTAATTTTAAATACACTACTTTTATATAAGAATTTAATTAATAATTTAAATAACCAAAAATTCAAATACTGTTAACAATTTCAAATCTAATTTTTATGAACAAAAAATTACCTGCCAAACAAACACAATTTTTTACAACACAAAGAGTAGGCACCAGAACGCTTACATTTTTCTTGTTTTTTGTCCTATTACAATTTACTAATATGCACGCACAAAGCCCTAACTTAGCTTGGGCGAAAGCAGTTGGCAGCACTGGGATTGATGATTCAAGAAGCGTCACTGTAGATGCTGCAGGCAATGTATATACTATAGGTCAATTTTCGGGAACTGTAGATTTTGACCCAAATACTGGAGTTTTTAATCTTACTTCGGCTAGTGGTTCTAATGATGTTTTTGTATCTAAACTAGATTCATCTGGTAATTTAGTATGGGCGAAAGCCCTAGGTGGTGCGGGCGTTGATATTGGTCATGGTATTTCGGTAGATGCCGCAGGTAACGTGTATACTACAGGTCGATTTCAAGGGACTGTAGATTTTGACCCTAATGCTGGCGTTTTTAATCTTGTTGCGACTGGTGCTACTGTAGATGTTTTTGTATCTAAACTAAATGCATCGGGCAATTTGGTATGGGCAAAAGCGATGGGTGGTACGAGCACTGATATTGGTTATGGTATAGCTTTAGATCCAATAGGCAATGTATACACTACAGGTTATTTTCAAGGAACTGCAGATTTTGACCCTAATGCTGGCGTTTTTAATCTTACTTCTACTTCTGCAGGTGGTAGTTTAGGTGTTTTTGTATCTAAATTAGATGCATCGGGCAATTTTGTGTGGGCAAAAGCCATGACTAGTACAATCGGTGTTATTGGTTATGGTATAGTTGCCGATACAGCGGGCAATGTGTACACTACAGGTTATTTTGAAGGAAATGCAGATTTTGACCCAAATGCTGGAGTTTTTAATCTTGCTTCGGCTGGTGGTTCCGCAGATTTTTTTATATCTAAACTAGATGCCTCAGGCAATTTGGTATGGGCAAAAGTTATGGGCGGTACGGGCAGTGATTATGCTTATAGTATTGCTGTAGATACCACGGGCAATGTGTACACTACAGGTTATTTTGAAGGAATTGCAGATTTTGATCCCAATGTTGGAGTTTTTAATCTTACTTCATCAGGTGTTCAAGATGTTTTTATATCTAAACTAAATGCCTCAGGCAATTTTGTATGGGCAAAAGCGATGGGCAGTACGGGCAGTGATTATGCTTATAGTATTGCTATAGATACCACGGGCAATGTGTACACTACAGGTTCTTTTTTTGGAACTGTAGATTTTGACCCAAATGCCGGCATATTAAATCTTACTTCTGCGGGTGGTAATGATGTTTTTGCATCTAAACTAGATACATCGGGCAATATGGTATGGGCAAAAGCTATGGGTGGTTCGGGTAGTGAGAGGGGTTATGGAATTACTGTGGATGCATCAGGGAATGTATATACTACCGGTAATTTTGAAGGGACTGCAGATTTCGATCCCAATGTAGGTGTTTCTAATTTGACATCTTTCGGCGTGCGAGATATTTTTGTTCATAAAATGAGTGTTTCTGCGGCAGCACTTAATTTTGATGGATTTAATGATAGAATAACTGTTGCAACACAACCTCTTTCAAACCTTACTAATTTTACTATAGAAGCCTGGGTATATACTACAAATGCAGGTTCTTATCAAACTATATATGCTGAGGGTAATACAATAGACGATAATCCTATGTTTTCTTTCACCAAATTGGGTGGTACCGCTGGTTTTGAGATTGTTTTGCGTAACGCTTCCGCAGTAGGTCTTGTTGTATCTGGAACATCAGGTAAATTACCTTTGAATACTTGGACACACGTATCTTTTGTGAGAACTTCAGCAACAACTGCAAGTTTATATATTAACGGAATAAATACAGATAATTTCACTTATGCCAATCCAGGAACTATTACTACCAATGTAACCAATATTGGCGTGCGTCAGCGTACTGGTTTTGATGGTTATTTAAATGGTAATTTAGACGAAGTTCGCCTTTGGAACCGTGCTTTAACTCAAGCTGAAATTATGAACAACATGAATTGTGAATTACCAACGGGTCAAACTGGTTTACTGTCTTATTATCAATTTAATCAAGGCCAGAATGGTGCCGATAATAGCACTATAAATACTCTAACCGATGCAAGCGGAAATGGTAATACGGGTACATTAACTAATTTTGCACGGTCAGGCACAACGTCTAACTGGGTATTACCCGGTGGCGTAACTACAGGAAATGCTTGCTCACCATTTTTAAGCACAAGTGATTTTGAGTTTTCATCAAAACTTACCATATACCCAAATCCTTCAAGTGATATATTTACTCTAAATAGTGAAACACGAGGTAATATAGTTGTTTATGATTTGATTGGAAAAATAATCAAATCTGAAACTATCGATTTAGGTATTACTAAACTAGATTTAAATAATTATCCAAGCGGTATTTATTTGATGAAAGTAACTAATGACAACAATCAAACTAAAACAATGAAACTAATTAAACAATAGTTTTAAAACAGTTTTAAACTAAATGAGGCTTCCTTTCGGAAGCCTCATTTTTTATTTTACAATATTAACTTAAAAAGGAACATCACTATCGTCATCAAAATTATTAGAACTACTACCAAAAGCTTCATTAGCAGATGGTAAATTTTTAGTTTGAAAAGGATTGTCATCTTGACCCAAATTCATTGTTGATGGCAAATAATCATCCCCACCAGAATAATCCTCAAGATTGTCAAATTTACCTAAGTTTCCAATAAATTTTAGACGTACGTTTTCTAAACTACCATTACGGTGTTTAGCTATAATAAATTCGGCTTGACCTTGTGTTGGCGAATGTTCATCGTCGTCCCATTCATCAATTTTATAATATTCAGGGCGATAAATAAACGAAACAATATCCGCATCTTGCTCTATCGCTCCCGATTCACGAAGGTCAGAAAGTAAAGGTCTTTTACTAGAACCACGTGTTTCTACCGCACGCGATAACTGCGAAAGTGCTATTACAGGCACTTCCAATTCTTTGGCCAAAGCCTTTAAATTTCTAGAAATAGTCGATATTTCTTGCTCACGATTTCCTGGTCCTTTTCCGTTTCCACCGGCAGTCATTAATTGAAGATAATCGACAATAATGATTTTGATATCATGTTGCGACTTCAAACGTCTGGCTTTTGCACGCAAATCGAAAATAGAAAGTGATGGTGAATCATCTATATACAAAGGTGCTTTTTCGAGATCTTTTACTTTAACACTTAATTGTTCCCATTCGTGCTTTTCGAGTTTTCCAGTTCTTAATTTTTCCGAAGACAAACCTGTTTCAGAAGAAATAAGTCGAGTTATTAACTGGACAGAAGACATCTCTAGAGAAAATAATGCCACGGCATGACCAAAATCGATAGCCACATTTCTCGCCATTGATAGTACAAATGCTGTTTTACCCATACCTGGACGAGCCGCAATAATTATTAAATCTGATGGTTGCCAGCCAGAAGTTACTTTGTCTAATTTTTCGAAACCAGTTGCAATTCCAGAAAGGCCTTCTTTACCAGCAATTTCTTCAATACGTTTCTTGGCTTGAATTACTAAACTTTGTGCCGTTTCGGAACTTCGTTTTATATTTCCTTGCGTTACTTCATATAATTTAGATTCGGCTTTGTCTAGCAAATCGAAAACATCAGTAGTTTCGTCGTAGGATTCTTCAATAATTTCTGAAGAAATTTTTATCAAACTTCGTTGAATGTATTTTTGCAGAATAATCCTTGAGTGAAATTCGATATGTGCCGAAGATGATATTTTTTGGGTAAGTTGAATTAAATAAAAATCGCCACCAGCCAAATCTAGTTTGCTCATTTTTCGCAATTGAGCAGAAACTGTAAGCAAATCGACAGGTTGAGAATCATTAAACAAAGTAACTATGGCTTCAAAAATATATTTGTGTCCATCTTTATAAAAAGCATCAGGCTGAAGAATATCAATTACCTCGTCTACCCCTTTTTTATCAATCATCATGGCTCCAAGCACAGCTTCTTCTAAATCGAGAACTTGTGGTGGCAGCTTTCCTTTTTCTAGGTTTATAATCGTAGTTTTATCTACTCTTACAGGGTTTATATTCTTGAAATTTTCCATACTGCGAATTTAGGTTTTAATACCATCAAATTGAAATAAAAACAATCATTAGATTGTGAATAACTTGTGTTAACAACTTTAATTTTGTGTTAACAACCAAAAAAAACCGTCTCGTTTTGGAACGAGACGGTTATTATATAAAAAAGTAAGGTTTTACTCGTTGTATTCGCCCATTTTACTGTATTTATCCATTCTTTGAGAAACTAAATCGGTTGTTGATAAGTCTTTAAGTTCGTTGAAAGCTTTAAGAATATATTCTTCGACCGTTTTGAAAGCAGTTGCTTTATCATAATGTGCACCTCCTAATGGTTCTGGAATAATATCATCGACTAATTTTTGTCTTTTCATATCAGCTGAAGTTAGTTTTAATGCTTCTGCAGCTTGTTCTTTATATTCCCAGCTTTTCCATAAAATAGAAGAACATGATTCTGGAGAAATTACCGAATACCATGTGTTTTCCATCATCAACACTCTGTCTCCAACACCTATTCCTAAAGCACCACCAGATGCTCCTTCTCCTACAATAACACAGATAATTGGCACTTTAAGTCTTACCATTTCAAGAATGTTTCTTGCAATAGCTTCTCCTTGTCCTCTTTCTTCGGCTTCAATTCCTGGAAATGCTCCAGGAGTATCGATTAATGTAACTACAGGAATATTAAATTTTTCTGCCATTTTCATTAGTCGCAACGCTTTACGATAACCTTCAGGATTTGGCATACCAAAATTACGAAATTGACGCATTTTTGTATTAATACCTTTTTGTTGTCCTACAAACATAAAAGACTGATCTCCTATTTTTCCTAGACCACCAATCATCGCTTTGTCATCTTTGAAGTTTCTGTCGCCAAAAAGTTCAAGAAAAGTTCCTTTTGTAAGGTTAGTTATATGCTCTAAAGTATAAGGACGACTAGGATGACGTGATAATTGTACTCGTTGCCAAGCGGTTAAGTTTCCGTATATATCTTTCTTGGTGTCTTCTAGTTTTTGGCTAATTAGTTTACAGGTTTCTGTAACATCAACACTAGATTCTTCTCCAATTATTTGACATTTGTCTAATTGTTCTAGGAGTTCTTTTATAGGTAATTCAAAATCTAAATATTCCATAAGATTTTTGTATTTTGTTTAGGTTTGAAAAGCAAAGATAGTTTTAAATTTAAAGATTGAAAAATTTAAAGATTGAAAAAATCAGTTTCTTTTGATTTGAATGCCCTAGCCCAGATGGAAGGGAAAATCCTTTTCTTTTTTTTCTTTAAAAAAGAAAAGATTGGAATGACAGCTGGAAATAGCTCCTAAAAAAATTACTTTTTTCTATTTTTTAAAACGCCATTCAAAATCACTGTAGATAAAATGATTAAAGCACCGATGTAAAATTGAGTGCTCATTTTTTCTTTGTCATTAAAAACAATTAACGCTAGAATTATCCCGTAAATAGGTTCGAGATTGATGGTAAGCATTACCGTATATGGACTCAAATATTTCATAACACCAACCGATGCGATAAAGGCATAAGCTGTACAAACAGAACTTAAAACCAGTAACCAAAGTAAATCGTTGGCTGAAGGTTGAAAAAAACTAATACTGAAACTTTGGCTAAACAACATGAATATTGTCAAGCACATTACGCCTCCTAAAATTTCATAGAATGAGATAAGAGTTGGGTCATATTTGACTGCATATTTACCGTTTATTACCGAAAATAATGCCGAAAGAAATGCTGATGATAATGCTAAGATTATTCCGTAAATGTAATTTCCTTCAACTTGAAAAATAATATATAGTCCAATAATTACAATAAGTCCAAAGAGAACTTCATAAAGAATCACTTTTCGATTGTAAAAAATGGGTTCTAATATTGAAGTAAAAAATGCACCAGTTGCTAAACAAGCCAATGTAACTGAAATATTAGATTCTTTAATAGCTTTAAAAAAAGTGAGCCAGTGCAAAGCAATTATTAATCCTGCAAAAAGAAGCCCTATTATTGTTTTAGTTGGAAGTTTTAATGGAATTTTTTTGAAAGCAATAAACAGTACAATAAAACCTGTAGCAAAAGTCATGCGGTACCAAACTAAAGGCAAGGCTTCTAACGAGATTAATTCACCCAATACTGCTGTAAATCCCCAAATAAATACGATTAAATGAAGTTTGAGATAACTTTGTAAATTTTTATCTTCTTGCATTTCGGAGTAAAAAATAAGCCATGACTCCAAAAATAATATTAGGTATCCAAACTGCGATTAGTGGGTTTATAGATGATTTTTCGGCCATTGTGCCAAATATTTTATCTAAAAAAACATAACTAAAAGCAATAGCAATACCTATAGCAAGGTTTATTCCCATCCCGCCACGGCGCTTCATCGAAGAAACCGCTACTGCAATAATGGTTAAGATAAATGCCGAAATTGGAATACTATATTTTCTATATTTTACAACTAAATAGGTGTTAATATTTGCAGAGCCTCGCTTTTTTTCTTTTTCGATAAACTTATTCAAATCCCCTAAATTTAGGGTTTCAGCAATATAAACAACTGGCGTTAAGTCATCTAAATCAAAATTAAATTTCATTGACTTTGAAAATTCTGTTTCAATTTTGTCATCTAATTCGCCAACAGTTCTTTTATTATAATTTAATAAGGTATAGGTTTTACTCGTTGGATTCCATAGTATTGATGAAGCAGAAATTTTGTAAACTAATTTTTCTCCATTAAACTTTTCGAAAACAAAATTATAGCCTGTTTTTGCTTCTTGGTTAAAATTACTTACATAAATAAACTCCGTGTCACTAATTTGCCTGTACACATCGCTGGTTTCCCGCATTTCGCTTTTCCCGTTCCCTATTAGATATAAATACCTAAAGTTTTTGAAACCTTCGGCAGCTTTGGGTGCTAGAAAAAAACCCATAAGTAAAGCAAATATCGATACCATTGTTGCACCAATAATGTAAGGTCGTAAGAATCGTCTAAATGATATCCCCGAGCTTAAAATGGCAATAATTTCGGTATTATTTGCAAGTTTAGCTGTAAACCAAATAATAGATAGAAACAGAAAAATAGGAAACAAAAAGTTTGTAAAATAAATTACAAAATCGACATAATAAGACAAAACCTTATCGATAGGTACTTTGTTTTCAAGGATTTTATTTATTTTTTCAGCAACATCGACTGTAATTCCAATAGGAATAAACAAAAGCAACATCACCGAAAAAGTGGCTAAATATCTTTTGAGAATGTATTTATCTAGTATTGTTAGCATGTAATGTTTAATCGGTTATTTGTTTAATCGTTTAACCGAATTAACGATTAAACAGTTAAACCTATTTACAATCTCTGGCTCATATTCTTAACCATAATTTCTTTCCATTCACGGAAATCTCCTGCTATGATATGTTTTCTAGCTTCACGAACCAACCACATATAAAAACCAAGATTGTGTATGGTCGCAATTTGTTTTCCTAAATACTCATTGGCAGCAAAAAGATGACGCAAATATGCTTTAGAATATTCGGTATCTACAAATGTGAGTCCCATTTCATCTACTGGAGAAAAATCGGCTTCCCATTTTTTATTTTTTATGTTTATTGTTCCATTTGCAGTAAACAACATTCCGTTACGAGCGTTTCTTGTTGGCATTACACAATCGAACATATCGATTCCAAGAGCAATATTTTCTAATATATTTATTGGTGTTCCCACACCCATCAAATATCTAGGTTTGTCTTCTGGTAAGATTGCAGTTACTATTTCGGTCATAGCATACATTTCTTCCGCTGGTTCTCCTACCGAAAGTCCTCCAATAGCATTTCCTTGTGCTCCAGCATTGGCAATATATTCTGCCGATTGTTCGCGCAAATCTTTATAACAACTTCCTTGTACAATTGGAAAAAAAGTTTGTTCATAACCATATTTAAATGGCAATTTATCCAAATGATTGATACAACGATCTAACCATCTATGAGTCATTTTCATCGAGCGTTGTGCATAACGATAATCGCAAGGATAAGGCGTACACTCATCAAATGCCATGATAATATCTGCACCAATGGT
Source organism: Flavobacterium sp. (assembly GCF_043756175.1). GTDB lineage: Bacteria > Bacteroidota > Bacteroidia > Flavobacteriales > Flavobacteriaceae > Flavobacterium. The sequence goes on along the minus strand of NZ_JAYURN010000147.1, from coordinate 40,767 downwards.
ACGCTGAATTTCCATTACATTTTCAGGCGTAAAAAAATGATACGAACCATCAATATGTGATTTAAACTTAACACCTTCTTCCTTAATTTTTCTGTTGGCAGAAAGTGAATACACTTGATAACCACCAGAATCAGTCAAAATGTTCCTGTCCCAATTCATAAATTTATGCAAACCACCTGCTTTTTCAAGGATTTCGGTTTGTGGACGCAAATATAAATGATAGGTATTTCCAAGAATAATATCTGGATTTATTTCTTCTTTAAGCTCTCTTTGGTGCACACCTTTTACTGATGCAACTGTACCTACAGGCATAAAAATCGGGGTTTCAATCACACCGTGATCGGTAGTTATTGTTCCTGCTCTGGCTTTTGTTTGTGGGTCTTTCTTAAGTAAATCAAATTTCATATCGGCATTTTTCAGATGGCAAATATAATCTAATTCGACGATTAGAGAATTCTAATTTAGAAAAATGATATTCAAAAAGTCACAAGTCCTTATACTTTTAGATTTAATTAACATTTTGGTTACATAAAATCTGTATTTCTTGATTTTATGTAACCAAAAAACAATGTATGGCCACTAAAAACAAATAACCAAAAGACATAATATAAAAAAGCCCGAAAAAGTTAGTAAAATTAACCTCTCACGAACATTGAGAGGTTTTTTTGTGCAAAATAGAAATGTACTCATAACATATAATACCATATAATTAGCATATAAAAAAAGCTAGTATAAACCACGATTGTAACCGTTACCATATAAAGATACTAAATATAGCCTTAAATACGCTAAAAACAAGTGTTTAAACCAATTTTAAATCTTATTTAAACAACAAATAACTCCTATTTAAACCTAAAAAACCGTAATGCTTACAAAACCGTAAAAAACTATCGTTTTTTGTATTGGGTTCAGTGTTGGGTTCAGTGTTGGGTTCAGTTTTCAATACATAAAAATACAGTATAGACTCTCCCCAAATGTATAAAAAAAGGCAAAAATAAAACAAAAAAAAGCCAAAGCACACCCCCAAATGCAGTAAATAAACTTATAAAAAACATTAAACTATTGATTTTTAAATAGTTAACATTTTTAATTAATTACTACTTATTCGCAGGTACTCGTTTAGGGTAATTTGGCTCATTTTCAGAAACGCTTTTATCCTGTGTTATCTTTAGGAGTTGTTGCTCTAATCTGGCAACTTCTTTTTCAAGCAACGCTATTGTTTTATCCTTTGAATTTATAACCTCAAGTCTTGATTCTGCAAGCTCTTTATATTGATAATCAATAGTATAGTTGAATTTTTTTTTACTTTCAACTTCTTTTTCTTTTTCATACTGACCAATATCAATACCCTCATTAATATAAACTTGTTTACTGTCTTCTTTTTTTATCAAGATATGACCGAATTCATTAACAACCCATGCCTTTCTTAACCTCTTATCTAGTTTACATAACTTATCAATGAACTTATCAGGTAAAGGTACTATTCCGTTTAAAACTTGTGAAAAAGAGGATTTGTTACTATATCCCAATAATTTTCCAAGTTCTTCTTGATTTTTTGCTACACCCAAGCTAATCAGTGTTTTAACAGCTAATTTAATTCTTTCAATTTCCGTCATAAAAAAATAAATGTAAAAAAGTTTATATTTTATTTGCAAATACTAAACAAGTTTATATATTTGCATTATTAGTTTACAACAAACCTTTACAAAAGTAAACATAAAAATAAGACAGACAATGAAATCTATCAATTTAGCCAGAAAGCATCACGAGATAATTCAGAAAGAATTTAGCCACGTGTCCAGACAAACGATTCACACGGCATTAAAGTATTTTAATAATTCGGAGGTGGCACAACAAATTCGTAAACGCGCCTTGGAGCTTTTAGAACAAGAAGTAAAAGATAACAGCAACGAGAATCCATCACTATGAAAACAAAAATCATTCATCACATCAACAAAGATTTTACTCACGAAGTAATCGAAAATCTAACGGTATTTTTTGGCTTTATTATCAAAAGAAGTTTAACCACACAATTGCTGTAAAATGATAAAACGGTTTATAAAAAAACTTCTCGCACCAATAGTACGAGAAATTATATCAGAGATTAAGGTTTCGGAAGTTCAATCCTACGAATCACTGAAAGATGTTGTTCAATCTTGTTTACTTGAATCTGTGAATCAAGTAAATCAGATTCAGAATTAAGAAGTTGATTTTTTACATTTTCAAAAATTGAAATGTATTTAGATTTCAACTCTTCCGAATTAATAATTAAGAGTTCAAGAGCTAAAAGTCTTGACTCTAAAAAAACAAAGTCATCATCCATATTACTATTATTTATAAGTGAGACGGTAAATGTAGTAAAAATCCCGCCACGGCTTTGCGTGGTTTCGACGCCACGGCGGGAACAAAAAAAACTTAATCCATTATGGACAAAGAAACACCATACGAATATTACAACGGCAAATTAGGCATCAAACTAAAGTTTTTGATTTCTGACAAAAATAAGCACGAGGAGAGCCTTTTATTATTCAAGTATAAAACTCTTTATTTCAGATTAAAAAGCAAAACATCGGTTGAAACCGAACTACGTCGAGCTTGTTTTGGTCAAGATGCTTTAGTGCTTTTCAATTCATTAGACCGTGAGACTAAAGATGCTATTACCATAAAATTTGGCAACCCAAAGGAGGAGGCTAAAAAAGGATGGTTTGCAAAGCAATATATAGCAGACCGCAGAGCGGCAGAATTTTATATGGCACATACCTACGGGGAGCATAGTAAAAAACTAGATCCCGAATATGTGATACAATACACACATAACGCATCAGTTTTAAATACCGTTTTAGTAGCAAAAACAAACCGAAAAGATTACATAAGAGCGCAGGGAGCTATAAATATTGATATTTGGCAAAGTTTATCTAATGACGTAAACGCTTTTCGTGAAGTAGCCCACAATTTACCTACAACTAAAGACACTTTACGCCGTAAAGTAACCCAATACCAAAAAGAGAGTTATGCATCTTTAATATCGGGTAAACTTATCACCCAAAACGCGATAAAACGTACTTCTAAAATTGAAAGTTTAGTTGTAAGTCTGTATTGTATTCCTAACAAACCTTATGTAGAAACTACACACGAAATGTACCACGACTTTATGGCGGGTAATTTAGATGTTGCGAATATTAAAACTGGAGAGTTATACGATCGTGCAAAATTTTTCAAGAATGGGGAACCTGTTGAATTATCCGTAGCCACAATTTGGAATATAATCAACGCGCCACACAACAACCTTATTATTAAAAAACAAAGAAACGGTGCCTACGATTTTAACCACAAAAATAGACCACACGCAAACCGTACAGCTCCAAACTATTCAATGAGTAAAATATCACTCGATGACCGTGATATTATGCATACCAAGTTACCAGATGGCTCAAAAGTTATGGCGTATTATGCTTTTGACGATTTAAGCGGTGCAATGATAGGTATTGCTCACTCAAAATCTAAAAACCACCAGTTATACATCGATTGTATCAAAAATATGTTCCAGTTCACATCGTCTAAAGCAATAGGTATTCCAATGCAACTGGAGGTGGAACACCATTTGGTTAGTGATTTTAAAGACGGTTTAATGATGGCGGGCAATATCTTCCCATTTGTAAGATGGTGTAACGCCACCAACTCACAAGAAAAATATGCCGAGCGTTTAATCGGAACAAAAAAATACGGCGTTGAAAAATCGAATAATCAAAATGTAGGGCGCCACTATTCACGATTAGACAGTAATAGAACCACGTTACAAAAAATATTCGATGAGCAAAACGACAACTACAAGGATGCAAAAGCAAGTTATGAGCAAATTGTAGCAAATGAGATGCAGGAACAAATGCAGTATAATAACCAGTTACACCCAAACAAAGAACGTTACGCGGGTAAAACAAGACTGCAGGTGTTTTTAGAAAACATCAATCCGAATTTACCAAAATTTGATAAAAGCTATTTAGCTAAATACATCGGAAGTCATACCGAAACATCAATCAGACGTTCACAATATGTAACGGTTCAATATCAAAAATATCAGTTAGAAAGTGCCAATGTATTACACCTTTTAGCTCCTAATAATTACAATGTAGACGCCTATTATATGACTGACAACCAAGGCAAAATAAACGAGGTTTTCTTATATCAAAAAGAACGATTTATATGTAAGTGTGAGCCAGTTCCAACCTTTAACCGTGCCAATGCCGAGTGGACAGATACTGACAAACAAGGCTATGAAAACGCCACAAAATACATTAGTCAATTTGATAAAATAGTTAAAGAACACACCGCAAATACAATGGAGAAAGTAACTGTATTTAGAACCAACGACAATTATATAGATGTAACGCCAGAAGTGGTAGAACAAATACCGATAGAAGAAACATTTGAAATGGAATATCTAAATATTCAAACCGAAAGAAGCAGAGCTATTAACGATTTATAACCCAAACGATGTTATCAACAGCAACCAAACAAAAGATTATCGCACAAATGAATGTGCATCGTGCTAACTATACTAGTGATAGCAAACACGCCATAGTATTAGGAATTAATACGGCACAATATTCAAGAATTAAGGCGGGCGAATTAGAGAGAGTAATTTCAGAGGCAAAATGGATTTCGTTAGCTCGATTATTACACGTGCAACTTTCGGAAATTAAACCTTGGCAAACAGTAAATACGGAAACGTTCAATTACATCACTACCCAGTTAGAAAGTTGCCAAAGCCGTTCCATTTCTGCAATTTTTTGCGACATCGCAGGAATTGGTAAAACACATGCAGGAAAGCACTACGCAGACAACAATCAAAATGCAATTTATGTTGATTGTTCACAGGTAAAATCAAAACAAAAATTGATTAGAAAGATTGCTCGTGAGTTTGGAGTGGATCATACAAGCAGATATGCAGATGTGTACGAGGACTTGGTTTTTTATATACAAACTATTCCAACACCGTTAATCATTCTTGACGAGGCAGGAGATTTGGATTACACCGCATTTTTAGAGCTAAAAGCCTTGTGGAACGCCACCGAATATATGTGCGGTTGGTATATGATGGGAGCCGACGGATTGGAGCAAAAAATAACACGCCAAAAAGACCTTAAAAAAGTAGGCTATACCGAAATATTCGACCGATATGGTAACGGCTACAAAAGAGTAACACCAAACGGAAATGATGCTTTAAGAGAATTCAATATGCAACAAATCGCACTGGTATCAAAGGCAAATAACTCAAACGTAACACCCACACAAATGTATTCAAGAACGTTGGGCAGTTTACGAAAAGTAAGAATAGAAATTGAAAAGCAACATTTAATCGCCTAATGAAGAAAGCACTCACAGTCGCTAACATATTGAATCAAAAAGTAGAAAGAATAGATTTTGACGGAGAGTGGTACCAAGCATTTAAACAACCTCAAAATAAAGGAGTTTGGTTTATTTGGGGAAGTTCGGGAGGAGGCAAAAGTTACTTTGTAATGCAACTGGCTAAAGAGCTGGCAAAATCAAGAAAGGTGCTTTACAATGTTTTGGAGGAGGAGACAGACGATACCGATTTTATAGACAGAACCGAATCGCTGGCAATGAATGAAGTATCCGAAAATTATTTAGCCCAACGCTACGAGTACAAAGAACTGGTTGAGTATTTACAAAAGCGAAACAGCCCCGATGTAATCATTATTGACAGTCTAACCTACTTCTTAAATTCTTTTGATGACTATATGAAATTAAAAAGGCAGTTCAGAAATAAGATATTCATTTTCACAGGACACGCACAAGGTGCCAATCCAAGAAGTGAATTAGAAACAAGGGTGCAATTTGATGCTAAAATGAAAATATTCGTAAACGGATATTTAGCATCGTGCAAAGGTAGAACCATAGGGCCTAATGGTGGTCAATTTATTACTTGGAAAGAAGGATACGAAAAAGTAAGAGGAGAAAACAACTAAAACAAAATACGATGAAGACAACAAGACAAAGCATACACGAACATTTAGGTTTGACATTAGAAGGCTACGAAACGCAATATTTTGAAAGATACAGCAACTGGTGCGAAAGTATTGTGCTAACACTTTTAGAATATCAAAAGGTACTGGCTAATTCAAAAGTAAACAAGTGGTACAACACGGAATTTGAAAAATGCGAAACCGAATTTTTACATCTTATAAAAGAATATCCAAAAACTAGTATTGAAAGTAAAAAACAATGTTATGACGAGTGCGTAGTGCGATTGTTTAGCATATTCCCAAAAGCCATATTAGATGATGTTAAAAAAAGGGAACCAGTAAACCAAAGAGCAATGATGACTATTGGAGTTGTAAAAATAGAGCCTCAATTTTTAACCTTAAACTAGTAAAAAAATGTGTAATGAAAGTATATAAACCTCCCAAACGCCTTAAAGAACTTGGACTGGTTTTGCAATACGATAGTGAACGTCAAGAAATTGGCTTAAACCCAATTTTAGAAATAGAGCAACGAATATTAATCAACCAAGAACGTGCCAGAATAATGAGTGGAGATGATAGTTACACCCAACCCACAAATTATGAAGCCACAATTCAAGCCGTTTTACTTGAAATAGTAAAACAAAATTGGAATCCGAAATCCGAAATTAAGTATGGACAATCAGCAAATTAATAACATCAAAGTAAATAACCCAATAATTTTAAATGACATGAGCGCAGAAGAAAACAAAATTGATTTATCACAACTAACTCCCGAGGAGTTACAGGCAGAACTAGACAAGCGAAAAGCCAATGCAAATACCGAAAAAGAAAACCAGCGTAAGGCATACGAGGACATAAAAGCAACTGCGGTTATGTCGCTTTGCCACGATGCAATCCTAATAAATGAAACTTTAAAGGAGTTTAAAACAAAGGCGTTTTCAGATATGCAAGCCATTTGGGAGATGCTAAAAGAATACAGCTCACGCCACGCCGATGGTAAAGGTAACTTTAGGCTGGAACACGAAAATTACAGAGTGAGTTACAAGCGTCAAGGCAAACCAACTTTCGACGAGCGCTCACACCAAGCAGAAAGACATATCATTGATTTTGTAAACTCAAAATTTGAAAATGATGTCGATACAAAAGATTTGGTTATGTCATTGTTGGAGCGTAAAAAAGGCGAATTAGATATTAACCTCGTTCAGAAACTCTACGCCATGGAAGACCGTTTTCAAGACGTGAATTGGAAACGTGGCATCGAGTTGCTAAAAGAAAGTTATTCTTTCTCTCACTCCAAAGATTATATCGGCTTCGAGATTAAAGACAACAAGGGCGAATGGAAAGCTATTAACCTTCAATTTTCAAATGTATAATGAGCGTAGTAATAAAACCAATTGTAGACGGAAGCCAATACGAAATTAACGGCAAGGATATTTATAAAGACACCAACGGTAATTGGGTGACAAGGCAGGAGTTAACCAGTCAGGAACTAAACGCTTTCAATAACTACAAAAAGGCAATTATTGAAAATGAAAATATCAAAATACACAGAGTAGCAACATATTAAAATTGAATAGAAATTATGAGTAAAGAAAGCACACAATCGGGCGGAATTGGATTTTTAGGAGTATTAGCAATTGTATTTATTGTCTTGAAATTGACAAAATACATCGACTGGAGTTGGTGGTGGGTTCTGTCGCCAGTTACAATTCCATTAGGGTTTGTAATTACACTTCTTTTGATAATCGGAATAATAACCTTTATTTCAAATAAGCAAAAATAATTACACTTCCCGAGTGGCGGAATTGGCAGACGCTTTCCAGTTGAAGTGCGGGTAGTTTTATGACAAATGCACCTAAATCCCACTGATAAACCTTAGTCAAGTTTAAATGCACTTATGCAGGTTCGAATCCTGCCTCGGGAACAAATTTTAAACACAAACAAGATGGCAACAAAATCACAATCAGAATTTAATAAAGTTACTACTCTAGATGATTTTATAAAACAAATGCAACCACCTCAAAATGCAACAATGTCACAACATCTAAAAGTAATAGTTGATAGTCAAAATTACCTGCAGAAAATATATGACGATGCTTTTGCTTTAGGTTTTGAAAAAGGATGTGAAGCAGCTAAAGTAGTAGATAAGCTATGACAGCAACACTCGAAAAACCAATCACAGCGTTCCAAATAAAACGTATCATGCAAAATTGCTCTTATCAAGTTGAAACCAAAAACGAGTGGGTACAATGGGTTACTGGAGACGTGAACTGCACCAGTTTAAAATCAATAACCCACGACCAGGCAATTAAAATAATGCACGCTCAAACTGGTACAAAACCTCTGAATGAGCCAACGGAAAACTGGGCAGTATTTGACAAAGCCAACCCAAAGCATAAAGTAATACTTTCATTACTCTATCAAATGCAATGGGTTAAACCATCTGAAAAGTGGGGCGAAGTTCCCGACTTGGATAGGTTAAGTGCCTTTTTACAAAGTGAGAAATCGCCAGTAAAAAAGAAGTTAAAGGATATGGAACCGTTGGAGCTCGAGAAACTAATTAAGGCATTAAGCGGAATTGTAAAACACAGATATAAATAGTTATGATAACATTACAAGTAGCATTATGGGCTTCGTTAATTGGTTTAATAATTTCATTTATAGCCATTGTCAAGGAAAAACCTTTAGAAGAATGCGAACACAAAAATAAATTTATCTATGTCGATTCGGTAACCGTAACATGCGAAACAACCACCGTAACCTGTCTTGATTGTGGTAAAAAATTAAAAACTGAAACCGACTGCAGATGAGCGATTTATTTAAAAACAACCGAGCTTACTTATGATGAATTGCTTTTTGCTTATGAAAGGATAGGTAAAGATTATCAAAAAGAAACCCAAGAAAACGCACAACTACGACGAGACATTAAACATTATTTGTCTGAAATTGAAAACTTAGAAAGACGAATTCAATACATAAACAAACAAACAAACAAGATAGATGAAAATAGAATTAAAACTAAAATCAATGCAAATTCATTATTTGGCTGCCAAACTCGAAATATTAAGCATAGCATCAGTAAAAGAAATAATCAACCTACCGAGAGAACGAAAAGCAGTTTACTCAATATTGCTTCCTGTTGCTGATAAAATGGCTAAAAAACACATAGAAATTCAAAGAAGTACCCATTTATTCAATGACAAAAAAGCACACAAAATATCATTTAAGTATCATGAAGCGCACGCACTTAATTTAATGTTGACTTATGATGTTGAAAGCGATGTTAGATACGCTCATATTTTCAATACCATTAACGGAATGTTAGATCAAAAACTATTATAATGAAAAAGAAAATATACATCGCGGGTAAAATAACGGGATTACCAATGAAAGAAACTGCAGTAAAATTTTCGACGGCTTATCAAGAAATTAAAAAGCAGGGATTTGAACCTATAAATCCAGTCGAATTAGTGCAGGACTATTTGTTTAAACATTACCGATTAATACAATTATCCGATAATGAAATTTGGAAAATAGCAATGAAAGAATGTATTAAAGCACTTGTAGAATGTGACGGCATTTTATTACTGCCCTGTAATTTAGAAAGCCGTGGAGCCACAATTGAAAGGAATTTGGCACAAGCATTAGAGATACCAGTATTTTACGACATCAATTTATTTAAAGAACTATGGAACTACTAAAAACCTATATCGTCAAGATGCAAAACGGCGATATTTGGCAGTTTAAATACAATTTAAACGGCGTTTTAGTTTTCTTTAATGTTATGGATGGCGACCTCTCCGAAAAGCAAGAACAATTTTTATACGTACAGGGCAACTTCCCCTGGAGAGAAGTTCAAATCAAAGAATGGTCAAAACTTTATAAAACTGTAAAAGTCGAGATTGGCGAGCGGGATTTGTCTTTTACTGCCTTTTGGAAAACGTACCCATACAATCCGCTATCAAAAAAGAAAATTGCACAGGACAGATGGGAGAAGCTAAAGGAACAAGAAAAAATTAAAATACTCTCCAAAATTTCAGAATACGTAAAACTAAAAAATCAACAAAACAGTAACTTCCCTTATGCAGAGGTTTTTATAAACCAACGTTGGTGGGACAATTAAAAAAGAAATTATGGGAAAACAATTTTTAAGAATAGCGAAAACAAACGCTTCAAAAAACAAAGTGCAACTTTTAGTAATCAAGCATTTAGAATTGATAGACAAAACCTTATATAATGATTTGAATGAGGCAGTAAATATGGTAAAACAAAGTTTTGAAAATGCTTTAAGAGAATACACTGGGAGTGCAAAATTACCAGAATTGAAAAAGCACGATACAGAGAGTCACACAATATTATATTTTGTAGAGGACTTAATATACATCGACATTCATACAGTTAAAAACGATTTTACAGAGTAGATTATGATAGAAATAAGAAACGATAACGGAACTTGGGAAGCTTGGATTTGTGGGCGTATTTGGGATTACAACGACAACCTCGAAGTATTATTAAAGACGTTGGCACGCCAAGCCGAGGAGATTGAAAACGATATTAACGAATAAGTTATGATACTACCATTTAGCACAAAAATCAACGGAAAGGAAACTTTTTTTGTTGAAAAGATACATAAATCATTGCGAGAATTTTATTTTGATGAACATCTGCATTTATTTAGTTTTCAAAATGATAAATTTAATCACAATTTTTATCATAGATGTATCCCCAAACTCCACACCATACGTGAAGACAAAAATGACCGTTGGAAGGTTGGAACTAAAATAGATTTTTTCATTAATGTGCGTCAAAAAAATATGTTTCGGTTTGCTCCAGTTCTGCCATTGGTTAGTACTCAGAAAATTGAAATTATTTATGAGTTTGAAAATAATAATCGAAAAACTAGGCCTGTGGTTTGGATTTATGATATGGTATTTTATGATCCAGAGCGACGATGTGATAAAGGAATGTTAGAACTAGCAAAAAACGATGGCTTTAATACAATAGAAGATTTTTTTGATTACTTCGATAAAGATTATGTAGGTAAAATTATTCACTGGACTGGTTTAACATATTAACAACAACCTAAAAAATGAAAAAACAACTTTTAAAAATGTTTTTAAATAATATTAAGAACAAAATGGCAATAGCAATGGTTGAAATTGAGCTCAACTTAAACGATTCCGCTATTGTCGATAAAACCTCGCTAATGGGAAAGTATAAATATGTTGAGTGCTTTGAAAAAATACACGAAGCAAGTAACGAAATCGATAATCTCCTCCGAGATTTGTAATTATTAGACGTTGAAATATTTAAACCGCTCCAAGTGAGCGGTTTTTTTTTATACCTTTGAATTTCAAATTTTTATCACTTATGAGATTTTTAAAAAGGTTTTTCGGAATTAAAGGCGAACCAAAAGCGGTTACAATTAATGTTTTTGGCAATGATTATGTAGTTGACTTAAGCCCAGAAGCCCAGCAAAAAAGAAATGATGATTATGAAATTTTAAAGCAAAATTCTTGGAAAGAAATTAACGAAGTTAGTTTAGTAGGAGATGATGGCGTTACTTATTATGAAACTCAATTTGTAAACCCCTATGAGGAGGAGTTAGTTAACTTTTATGGCAGAATGAAATTTTCTGAAAACAAAGAATATTGTGTTGTTTTCGTTGGGGCTTTTTTCGGGGAGAAAGGAATGGTGGCACTTGTTAATACAACTACTCAAACTTTGCTTTATAAAATAAATGTTAATAGCCCACATAAGTGTAATGTTTCTAATAACGGTATAGTTGCCTGTAATGATTGGAACTCTCACGATTCTAAAAGCACATCGTTTTTTATTTTTGATGTAAATGGAAGTGTCATTTTTTCACAAAGAATGAATGAAAATATAGGAGATACTTGTTTAGTTAGTAAAGATGGTAACCTAGCAGCATTTGATACATTTAAAACCTATAATATAAAAATAGTTGATATTGAAAATAAGAAAATAATTCATAACTTTTCTAAAGGTAATACTAAAAAAATAGACATAGACTTTGAGGATAAAAAAATAATTTTTGAATACTTTGACGACACTCGAAAAATTAAAAACATTAATTAAACTAACAACCACGCCCGAAAGCGTGGTTTTTTTATGCGATAAAATCGACTTGCAAGATATTATGTAATGTAATAATTTTGGCACTATGGCAAACTCAAGAACTCAAGGCATACAGCGTAACAAACTGCTTCGCTATCGTGCCGTACAAGAAACGTACTTAAAACACAAAACAGACGACATTCCCTTTACGGTCGTTTGGCGAAAGTATGTCTATCCAGTTCACTTTATTAGTAAAGGCACACTTTACAATATTATCAATTGTCCTATCAACAAACTACTCAAGGAATTAGACACGCAACCTACATTGTTTGACTAGATGTTTGTTGCCTCAAACTCATACATTATTTGATATTCCTGTACGCCATCGTCGCGGAGTGTTCTTTCTAAACTTTTACGCAACATTTTACTGCAGTTTGCCTCTGGGTTAAAACCGTGTAGCTTTTCGTGAATGGTTTGTGCCAAATCCCAAATAAACCATGCTTGGTCTTTTTGCGTTTGTGGGGATTGCATACTGGTATTGGTTAATTTTAGTGTTGCCAACGTAATTTTTACTGATACCTTACCCATTTGCCTGTTTTGTGGCAGTTTGGCTCTGTCAATGCCTAAATTAGAATAATTTACATTAGCAATGTCAATCAAACAACACGGCCATTTAACAGGCGGTTGGTAATAGTTCAATTGTCCCCAATCCTCATCAATATATTTCAGTCCAGTTACTTCAGATAATTTAACTTGGATATTTTGTAAAAGTGCTTTCATTATTTTTTGCTTTTAAGAAGTTCTTCAGTAAACTTTTTTATGTTTCGTTCTATTATGGTTTGAATAGCCAACCGCAGTTGCGGATGGTCGCCTATAAATTGTCGTTGTGGCATTTTGACATTCATCTTTCGTGTAAAACTTCTAATTTTTTGCTCCTTACCGTTCACCGTTCTGCTGTGAGCTCTTACACTTTGCGTGGTTTTAATCGTGCCACCTTCGTTGTGAATTTTGGCATACGGAACATCGAAAGTCCAAACTAATGAATTGCCATTTCTTTGTGGAGTTTTGACACCTTTTCGCAATCGACCGCTACCTTTGCCCGTCAATATACCACGACCAGGATCGGAATTGTTTTTTCTACTTTGCCACTTCTTACCAAAGAAACCTTGTTGTTCGAAATTTCTATCAAACAACTCTGTGGCTTTCACACCAATATCTCTAATTGTTTTGTCCGTAAACTGTTTAAAGTCCATTATTTTGATAGTTGCTTAATAACTTCTTTTGCTCCAATCACTTTATTATAAGGATGTGACGGCGGAAATATAACTTTATCCTTTCCTGGATTAAATCTAAAAATTTCCAGTTTGTTTTTACCGTCTTTACCTATTTGACTAGTTGCGGTTTCTCCGTGAGTAATTGCTTTTTTACTGTCACTTACTTTATAATCTTCGGGCAAAACTTCAACCACGGTACAACGACAATGCCACCCATTTGGTGGGTAGAAACTATCCCAAAACGGATCAGATTTTGGCAAAGTTGTTTCACGCAAATTATTGTGGCTATCACGCACGCGATTATCACCTGCAGTACGATATTGCAAATTGTAATCGTCGCTAAAATTTGCCCACTTATTTGCCATTTGTGATGATGATACCGCAAACTGATATTCAGGTTCTAAATATTGACGATTGTATGTTTCACAGATTTTTTTTACATCTTGCCAGAACTCCGCAAATGGTTTTATTTTACCATCGCTATTCAATAAAAGTCTTGAAGCTTCAAAAAGTTGTGCGTGGGTTTTCAGTCCAGAAAACAAAAAAATATCCTTTTGTAAGTTTTCTAATAATGCACCATCAACAACATTATCAACTATCGTTTTATTAAAAATATCATTCGTTTGATTAATCAAATCTTGATATTCTTTGTTTTTTGCCAAATCTTTAGGCGTATAATTTTGGTTTTCGTGCAACTTTTTAAACGCCTTTTCTGCGGTTTTTAAAAGCCCTTTAAACCCTTTTGAAATTGATAGATTAAGCGTTTCTTTTTTAGTCTTGCAATCGTTACAATCGCAGTCGTACAAATAAGATAACCTTTGGTGGAACGCCCCAAAATAGTTTTCAGGGCTTAAGCGAAAAAATCGCCGTCAAGATTTAATTTTGTTGCACCAGGTGTTGGTGCAGGTGTCATTATTCTCTCCAAAACTTCAACGCCAAATTTGTCTTTTATAAATTCGGGTGGAACATTGTAATACTGCGCAAAACCGATTGTTCTTGTATAAAGTTGTTGCGTGTCTTCTTGTGGATCAAACTCAAAGAAAACTTCGCCTTTTAGAAAACCAATATTTACCAATGCAGGAATGATGGTGTCGTTCCAGTATTGTTCCACTTGCTCCATATCTGACTGTACCAATTGCCAAAGCATATCCTGCGAACTTTGTTCTTTACTATTGCTACCGTGTGCCGTATCTTGACCAATAACTGCTCCCGAAACAAGCATCGAAATTTCATTATTACATAAATTGATTAAATTTTTGTAAACATCACCGTTCGTGTTTACACCAGTTGCCCAATTAAAGTCTTCCGTTTTATCGATAATAAACCAAGCAGCATTACCCATATCACGCATCATTTGTTCGCCACGACGAAGCATATTCCCGTCCTGTGTATTGGTTTTCAAAACTCGTGGTGGAATGCCGTAAATTTCGCAAAGTTCACTCCAACACGACTCTGCAAATCGTTTGAATAAAACGTGGACAGCGGCTTTATTTAAAAGCCCCAACTCGTTAGAATTAAATTCTAAAATCCAAGTTCCAAACTCGGGCATATCTCTGTAAGAAATACCTTTGTCCTGTGTGTAATCTTTTAGAAACAACCCCTTTTGTGGAATTACGTTTGTTCGTGGCAAATTGGTAACATTTGGCACCATATCCCCTTTGGCGTTGGGTTGCAAATTCAATTCGACCAATGAATAACCATAGTACAAACTGTCTAATATTGCCAAAGTCAATTGGCGAAATACAGGGCTGTTTTTCAATGTCCGTGTTTGTTCATCGTCTTTATCTCCGCTAGCGTTTTTAATCGAAAAACTGGCAGTAAACAATTGTTGTTTTCTATTTTGGATTTGCGATGACAAAAGGGCGTCATCACTTATCTCGTTAAATAACAATTGCAGTTTATAGTTTTTTGGGTCTTCACTTTCAGCCAACCTCAAAGCCGTATTCCTACTCTGAATATCTTGACGAGTTCTGCTTATGGCTTTACTGTCATAAGGCAAAAAACGCTTTTGCGTATCTTGACTTTTTGACTGTATGGCTAATTTGTGTGTTCTTTTATTACGCATGATTATTCGTGATTAAATTTTGTACGACTTCCAAATCGGAATGGTTGTTTTGGCTCTGCTGATTCTTCTAAAATTGGTAGGTTAAGCGTAACCTCTCCTTTTGATATTCTTTTTAAATAATCAATTGCCCGGTCGTATCTTTCTTTGATGTGTTCGTAGATAATATCAGGGTTCGACAATTGGCAAACATACCAAACTGCAATGGTTTTAACGTGTTGCATTATGAGCGCATTTCTGCCTGTGCCTTGTGCCGAAAATATCACATCAACATCGTATCGAGGTCGTCCGTCTTGCCATTGTTTTAAATTATTTGAAGTCAAATAACTTCGAACTTCTTGCTCTGCCGTGGCAATTGCCGTTAAAGCAATATCACTATTTTGCTCCACGATTTGAGCCAATTGGTATTCGTAGATTATAGTATTGAGTTCTGGAACTGTGATAAACATAATTGATAATTTATTGATTAAAACCTTTGATTGGTTCTGTTACCAAAGGCATACACATTTTTTGAAATATGGGTTGAAATATTCACAACAGAGAATGCTCCGTGAGTTGCATCGGGTCCATCGTCGTGCGCTTGACTTCCTTTTTCAAAGGCAAGGAACTGGTCGATTAAGGTTTGCATATCACTATCGGGAATATCATCTGAATTGAAATACACATTTTTACGTTCAAAGTGTCCCACTAAACTTTCTATACGGTCGTACTTATCGGCTTTACTTCTTTTATCGGCGGTTACTGGAATGTAGTATCCTCGCTTTTCACCTTCCGCATCAAAGTCGGAAACAAACTCATCCATTGCAAAAAGTCCCTCAATCATATAGCGAATATTCACGCTTTGTAAATTGAAATACTCATACATATCATAAAGCCATTTAGCGGAATGCGCACGGCTTTTTTGTTGCAAATAGCAAAGTAAAATATGAAACTCTTTATCTAATTTACCAACCAAAACAAGCGCTTTATAATCGGCATTGGCTTTGTATGATAAATCGCCATAGAAACACAAGGCATTGTACTCTTTTAACGGAACGGCTTTTTTATGCAAAATATCCTCATACTTAAAAATCGCACCGTCTTCGATATGAACGTGCATATACTCTCGCATAAACGAGCGATATGGCATTGAATTAAATTTATTTCGCCAATATTCGGAGCTTGTTTTTTCTGGCCATTGGGGCTTAAAATCTTTAGTGTCTTTTACAGCGCAAACGGTTAGAACCTCAAACTTAATAGCATGTTGCTCTCCAGTTTCATTTTGTTTTTTTATAACCTCATTGAAATAAAGTTTTAACCTATTGGTAATACTGTTTTTATTGAAGTTATTATTTGCATAAACAAAACGCTCGGTTGCATCGTCATCACTATCAAAACAGCCCCAAATATCCTCTGTAATAAAGTCGATGGCTTCACGCATCATTCGGTCGTTATTCACGTGGCGTTTGTCGTCAACATCATCAACCGCGATATAATCTGGTCGTTCGGATTGCTCTCTCGCTCCACGTGGGTTTTGCCCAAATCCTAATGACATAAACTTTACACCATCGGTCGTTACAAAGTCGCCATCTGCCCAGTTACCGTGTTGGAACTTTTCGCCATAATCATTTTTTAAACGATTATTAAATTGCAATTGTCCCTGTATTCCAGATAATAGTCTTTTTGCTTTGGGTTCTGTCTCGCCCACCAACAACATGAATTTCAAATCGTTTTTAACCAAATACAAAAACAAAGGAATTCCCATATCAATGTGAACTGACTTACCTGCAGAGCGAAACATTTCGCCTAAAAATCGAAGCCTTTTATTATTGATAATGGTATTTGCCATTGAAGTGTGAAACCAACCACATTTTTTTTTGGCATAATTTGGAAAGTAATGCTCGAACCAGTCGACATATTCTTTCTCTAATTTTTTAATCCGTTCGGATTTTTGTTTTGCGGTTTCGTGTATGTCAATGGTGGTGGCTTGGGCGATACGTAAACAATGCTTATCGTAGTCCTGTAGCAGTTTTAAATATTTTCTGTTTTCTACACTCATTAGTTTTCAAGACTTATCCTGTGTTGTAAAAATAATTTATGATAGTTGGTGCATTTGGTTGCAAAATCCGCATCCATTTGAGATATAAACAAGTCCAAATCTTTAAGGATTTTATGTACTACAATCGGGTCGGAAGTTTTTTCGCATTTGTCGAGTGCCGCCATTAGTTTAGAAATACCATCTGCGGGAAGTTTTGGAATTCCACCACTTGCTACATTTAATAGCTCCTGCTGCAATAACTGTTTTATTTTGGTTGGCGATGCGTGAAAGTTTAAGCGTTTCTCATCCCAATCATATTTTCTTACCCATGCGCTTATTGTTGGCTGTAGTACATTGTATAAATCCGAAACCTCACGTTGTGTTGCCTCAAAATTTTCAATATAGTACGCCTCCGCTTTTAGCCGGGTTGCATCTTTTGACCTTGCCATTTTACAAATTTTATAAGCAAAAGTCCACCGATTTAATGGGTTTCAAAAAAAAATATTTAAGCAATGAATACTATTGAAAACCCATTGTTTACAAGTGTTCAAAGGGTGAGCGCTTATTTTTTTTAGTCTAAAAAACGCCTAAAATTTGCTATCTCAAAATGAAACAATAGTAATTAATTATGCCAAAATCTTTTGTCTTTAATGACCAAACCCAATCGAATAGTTACGGCTTCAGAATTCTGACAGCTGGTATCAGTTTGAAGCGATTTAATAAGAACCCAATAATGTTAAACCAACATTGGAACTCTACGCAATCGGTATTGGGCAAGTGGGAAAATTTGCGTATTGAAAATGGAGTGCTTTTAGGCGACCCAGTTTTTGACATCGAAGACGAGGAGGCCTTGAAAGTATCGGGCAAGGTTGAGCGTGGGTTTATTAACTCGTGCTCAATGGGAATTACGTTTAATCGTGAAAATCTAAAAATTATCGGTACTGAACTGATAATGGAAAAATGCGAATTATATGAAAATTCAATTGTTGCCGTTCCCTCAAATGCCAATTCTATTAGACTGTATGCCGACAATGGCGAACTCTTAAAAGATGACGAAGTGAAACAACTTTGTTTATCCCTACAGCCAGAAGATTTGGGAATTATAAAACCTATTGAAGTAGAAAATTTAGAAATTAATTCAAATAGTATGAAAAAAATCATCTTATCAGTTGCCACACTTATGGCATTAAGTTTTGATAAAGAGACTCCAGAGGTGGATGTCGAGGCTGTAGAATCGGCTGTATTAAAACTGTCCACAGAAAACACAGCAATGAGAGCAAAATTGCTCGTATTGGAAACTGAAAAGGACAACGCACAGACGTTAGCCATTACCGAAATGGTAGAGCTTGCCGTTACTGAAGGCAGAATTCCTGCCACTAAAAAGGACGACTTCGTAAATCTTGCAAAAGTTGATTTTGTATTAGCAAAAAGCACGTTGGATTCTATTCCTGTAAAAGTGACTTTGGCTGGTACTGTAGTTCCTGCCGTAAGTGGCGCGGTGGTTTCAAAAGAAGACTTCCAAAAATTGAGCCATACGGCACAAATGGAATTCAAAGCAACCAACCCAAACGAGTACAATAAATTGTTTAACGTAAAAAAATAAAATATGCCAGCAAATATGCCAGAGGTTTGGTTAGATAGAATTATCAACAACCTTACAACCGCAGACCAAGCTCCATTCCTTGAAGGAATTGCAGAAATGGATGTTGATGTTTCTCAAATGGGCGAAGGTACCATTACAGAGAGTAACATTATTCACGTGCCAACCAGTGAGTTTGCACCTGATATTTTGATTAATAACTCAACGTATCCAATCGCTTTACAAGCGTACACGGACGATGCGGTTACTATTCAATTGGATAAATACCAAACCAAAGTGGTAACACTTACTGACGACCAAGTTATGGGCGCGTCTTACGACCGTATCGACAACGCTACTCGTAAAACAGTACAAAAATTGGCGTCAGAGAAATTCTCAAAAGCTATTCACGCTATCGCTCCAACAGCCGACACGGTAAAAACACCAGTTATTACTGCTACAGGTGGAGGTGGTGCGACTCCGCTAACTGACCCTTCTGGTCGTTTACGTTTGGTTTACGAAGATTTAGTGACGTTAAAAGGGCGTTTCGGTAAAATTAAGGGTTGCCCAATTCTGGGAAGACGTTTGGTTTTATGTGATGACCACTACAACGATTTGTTGTTAGACAGAAAGAATTTTGGTGACCAATTGGTAAACTACAAAAAAGGCGATGTCGCTCCGATGATTGCAGGTTTTGAAATTTTCCAATACGAAAATATGCCGGCTTATGCCGCAGGTACTAAAAAAGCCTACGGAACTATTCCAGTTGGTACAGATAAAACGGCTTCGGTTGCTTTTGTTGTGGATAACATTGCTAAAAAAACAGGAAATACAAAACAGTATTTCACTGCGGCAAAAGATAATCCAACCACTCAAACAAATCAGTTAGCGTATCGCCACTACTTTATTGCAGTGCCTTTCCAAGCTAGTATGATTGGAGCAATTCTTTAGTAATAAAAAAAAGGCTCTCATATAATGTGTGAGAGCCTTTAAAAAAAATTGTCAAAATGCAGAATTTTTTAAACGTTGTTCTTTGGCCGTCATTATTCGCTTTTTTGGGTATTCTATCAACAAAAATATGGGATTGGATAAAACCAAAATTTCAAAAAGATATTGATAAGGCTAACGCAAAAGCAAAAGAAATTGAGAATGATAAATCACAATTAGATTTAACAAAAGGACTTTTGGATTTTGCCACAGAACAGTTAGAAAAAGCAGTAATTCAAATCAAAAAAAGAGATGAAATTATTGACGCACAAGACATTCAGATTCAAGATTTAAATTCCAAGTTAAAATTAAGAAACACACAGTTTGATGAATTAACTGAAAAGCTAGATCATGTACTTAATGAACTTGGTAAATACAAACAGTTAAACGGCAAAATATAATGAGAAATATAAAGTATATAGCCGTGCATTGCACCGCCACTGCCCAAACGGCAAAAATAGAAGCAATTCAAAACTACTGGCGTGAACATCTAGGATGGACAATGCCCGGCTACCACTTTATTATCAAAGCTGATGGCGCATTAGTCAATTTACTGCCCATAGAAAAAGTTTCTAACGGCGTAAAGGGGTTTAATTCTGAAACTATCAATATATGCTATATAGGTGGAATTGATAAAAAAGGAGTGCCAAAAGACACCAGAACTATCGAGCAAAAGGCAACACTATTGGCAACTTTAAAAGTGCTAAAAAATAAATTTCCAACAGCAATAATTCAAGGGCATAGAGATTTTCCAAAGGTAAAAAAAGCGTGTCCGAGTTTTGATGCAAGAAAAGAATATCAAGATTTAAAAACCATTTAAAACCCATTTAAAATGAAAAACAGTATAAAAGGATTATTGTCTTTTTTGTTTTTGTTTGTTGTTTTGGTCGGAACGTTTACTGCTTGCAAAAGCACGAACGTTCCAGTACCAACAAATACAGAAACTACCAAAGAAGTAAACACAAAAGTAGTACTTCGTGACACTATTTTTAAAACCAAACAGGACAGCAGTTACTACAAGGCGTGGCTGGAATGTCAGAACAATAAGGTAGTCATAAAGACAAAAAGTGAAGCCCAGAGAGGCAACTATCTTAAAGAACCAAAGGTCATCATTAAAGACAATTATTTAACGGTTGATTGTGAGGCGGAAGCGCAAAAGCTATTCGCTCAATGGAAAGATGTTTACACGTTAGAAAATCAATCTAAAACGATAACCATTACGGTACCAGTCGAGAGGCAACTCACTTGGTGGCAGAAATTCCAAATATGGTGCGGTCGAATTTTTCTAATTATAGGATTAGTTTCAGTCATCAAGTTTTTATTAAAATTTTATAAACCCATTTAGCTATGAAAAATACAATTTTTGATACACATCCAAATTTGGATTGCTATTTCGAGACTGCAGACGGTTCTTGTTTTTTTACTGAAAACGCGGCAGAAGCTCACTCAAAAACTTTAGAGGATAAAAAAGTAAAAACGGTTCATAATACGGCTGAAAAAAGCTCAAATGACTCTGAAGAGGATAAAAAAGCAAAAGTGGTTCATAATACGGCTGAAAAAAGCCCAAATGATTCTGATGACGAATTAATTCTAAAAGTGAAAGAACTTGAAGACACAGAGCTTGTAAAAGAAAATTACATAGCCTTAAAGGGTTTAGTAAAGTATTTTCAAATTGAAGTGGCCGACCAAAAAGCGGATACACTTATCCAAGCGTTAACGGATTATAAACTTAAACTACAAGCGTAACTATGAACACAGTAGTATTTAATAGACAAGGTGGCGGTTTGGCTCGAAGATTACCGGGAGAGGATCATATCAGCGGTTTGATTGTTTACGGACAAACAAATCTTGATAAAGTCTTAATTATTGAGCCCGAAGGTTTAGACGCGCTTGGAGTTACGGCAGTAACGCATCCCGTACTTCACTATCACGTTTCTGAATATTTCAGAGTTAATCCAGGATCGAAATTATACATAGTTTCTATTTTGGATAATGACGGCGAGTTTTTGGCAGTTAAGCAGTTGCAACAATTTGCAGAGGCAAAATTGAGACAGCTCGGAATTGTCGATTTGGTTACAACTTTTGCCAATTTGGCAACTGCGGCAACTACTATTCAAGAGAAACTTGCAGAGTTAGCGGTTTTAAATATGCCTTTGAGTGCGGTTTACTCTATTCACAATATAACACCCGCCAATCTTTTTGCCTTGCCAAATCTACGCGCTTTGAGTTGCGATAGATTAAGTGTTTGTATTGGTCAAGACGGTTCTGGACGCGGCAACTATGTTTCGGGAACGGAAGGCGTAAAAGTTGGAATAGTCGGCGCAACATTGGGAGCAATTTCAAGAGCCAAAGTTCACGAAAGCATCGGTTGGGTTGAAAAGCAAAACCTTGTATCGGGAACATATCCGAAAGCATTGACTGGTAACTTAGTTGTGGCTCGTGAGTTGGACGTTGTTCAATTTATTGACGGCACATTACTCGGAGATTTGACACCTGCACAAATTCAATCTATTAACGATAAAGGTTACTTATTTCCAATCAAACACATTGGTTATACCGGAACTTTCTTTAATGATAGTTATACGGCAACGGAATCAGATAGCGACTTCGCTACAATTGAAAACAACCGGGCAATTGATAAAGCACAACGTGGCGTTTACGTTAAGTTGTTGCCTAAAATTTCAGGGCCTATTTACATCGATCCTGCAACTGGAAGTATCAGCGCGGATTCAATCGCTTCATTAGAGGCCATCGGTGCAATTCCTTTGGAGCAAATGGAACGTGACGGCGAGTTGAGCGGATTTAAAATATTTATTAACCCAGACCAAGACGTATTGAGTTCGTCAAGACTTCAAGTTACAATTAAAATTGTACCAGTTGGAGTGTTGAGAGAAATAGTTGTCAATATTGGTTTTGCATTAAACGTATAATCAAATGGAATTTACACCCTTAATTAACGGTCGTGAATACGGCTGGGGAGACATTGCCGTAACGGTATCGGCAACACCACTTATTGGAATTAGAGCCGTAAAATACGAGGAGGATCAAGAAAAAGAAAATATCTATGGTGCAGGGAGAAATCCAGTATCTCGTGGATATGGTCGAGTAAAAACAACGGGGTCAATTACTTTGTTATCCGCCACCGTTTTTGCAATGCAAGCAACGGCACCGCGTGGTAAACTACACAACATTGCTCCATTCCCTATTGTAGTAAGCTACCAACCAGAAACTGGTGGGATAGTAAAGCACGTTTTGAAAAATTGTGAGTTTAAGAAAACCACTTTTGACTGGAAAGAAGGCGATATGTCGAAAGAAATCGAACTTGAATTAGTCATCTCGCATATAGAATAAAACAAATCTAAAAGCCCCTCCTCTCCTGGAGGGGAATTAGTAATAAACAAAATACTTGAAACACAAAACAAAATGGAAACATCAGAAAAATTAGTATGTGGTTTAACAGAACCACAAATAGAAGCATTAAAAAAGAAACACGGCTTTTTAGTTGTTGTGGACGTTAGGCAAGGAGAAAACACCTTTAACGCCATTTTCAAAGAGCCAACTTTTGAAGTTCTTGAAGCAACTGGAGCTATTGGTAAAAACAGCGAGATAAAAGGCACAATTGCCCTTTACGAAAACTGCGTTGTGAAAGTTGATGACGAAATCAACCAAAGAGATTTCGCAAAATTAAAAGCATTGGAAGGTTTAGCGCAACACATGAATTCATTTTCTGTTAGCGTAAAAAACTTGTAGTCCGTCTGCAAAACGGCGGGGACGATGTGGGAAAGATGCAAGGTGATGCCCTAATAATGGCAAACTTTAGAGTTAATCCCAAAGAATTACAAGTTAACCAATGGGGAGAGTATTACGCTAAAGCGATATGGTTAGAAGAATGGCGCTTAAAAAATCAAGCGGAAATGTTTAAAAATTTGTTTGGTGGAAGCGAATAATTAACAGCCATTATCCTTATTGATACGGTTGCCTAAATTGATTAACGCATAAAAAAACCATAAGCCAGCAACGACACCAAATATAATTGGTGAGAAGAATACCGAAAGAATTAGACTACCAACAAGGGCGTATAACATCGGCTTTGGAGTGTATTTATATTTTTTCATATAAAAGGTTTAGTGTCAACGACATTGCAAATATACAAAAAAATGGATGGACTTAATTATAATTTGAACTTTAACAGTAATGGAGGCGCAATTTTCGCCACCATTAATACTGGTTTAGATAATGTTCAAAATAATGTAACCAAGACCACCAAAGTATTTGGCGATTGTTATAAGGCATTATTATCCGTAAATCTTGCCGCCGATGGTATAGCTCAATTAAGTCAAATGCTTGACGGAGTCATTGCACCGGGTATTGCTTTAAATACTCAAATGGCAGATTTAAGCGCCATTACAGGACTTACAGGACAGGGTTTAAAAGATATTGAAAAGGCGGCTCGTGATAGTGCTAAAACATTTGGTACAGACGCAAGTCAAAATGTCAATTCTTATAAATTGATTCTTTCGCAGTTATCTCCAGAGATTGCCAAAAGTTCGGAGGCAATGAAATTGATGGGCAATAATGTAAATATTTTGTCTAAAACAATGGGTGGCGATACCGTAGCGGCAACCGAGGTTCTAACCACGGCGATGAATCAATACGGCGTTTCTACTAAAGACCCAATTGCGGCGAGTAAAGCAATGGCCGATATGATGAATGTTATGGCGGCGGGTGCTAAAGAAGGTTCTGCAGAACTGCCACAAATCAAACAAGCATTAGAGCAAGTGGGTATGGTGGCAAAAACCACAGGGTTGAGTTTTGTTGAAACAAATGCCGCTATTCAAATGTTGGATAAGGCAGGTAAAAAAGGAGCTGAAGGCGGAGTGGCATTACGTAACGTTTTAACCACACTTTCAGAAGGTCGTTTTGCCAGTAAAGATGCCACATTTGGTTTACAGCAAATGGGGATTAGTACGGCTACACTTGCCAACGCTAGTATTCCGTTAACGGATAGATTGCGAATGTTAAAACCTGTTATGGGCGATACGGCATTGATGACCAAAGTATTTGGTAAAGAAAATATGGCGGCATCTATTGCATTAATCGAAAGTGCCGATGCACAAGATGAACTAGCAAAAAAGATTTCGGGTACTAATACTGCAGTAGAACAAGCCAATGTGGTTATGGGCAGTTACCAGGAGCGAATGAATAGAGCTACTGCAATTATGCAAGATTGGAAAATATCTGTATTTAATGCAACACAAGCCTACTTGCCGTATGTAAAACACATGATGACTTCTATTAGTTCAATGGGCGAAATGGCACGTGGTTATATTGCAATTAAATCAACTTTAGAGGCTTTTTTACCTAAATTATTTGTTAAGACAGTTGCCACAGAGGCCGACACGATTGCTACAACAGAAAGTGCAGTAGTAACTGGAGGTGGAAGTATCATAAATAGAATTTATGCCGCTACTATTGGAAGTATAACACGAGCAACTCGTTCCGCAACGGCGTCACAGCTAGGTTTGAATTTAGCAATGCTAATGAGTCCTGTTGGATTGGTTGTTATTGGAGTTCTCGCCCTGGTTGCAACTTTCAAATATTTGTGGGATCACTCGAAACGATTTAGAGAAATTCTATTCGGAATTTGGGAAGCGGCAAAGGCAGTATTTACCAATATCGGGGTGTTTATAAAACGTGTTTGGGACATGGTAGTAAAACCAGTTGTTATGGCATACTACACTTTTTACAATTTTGTATTTACCAAAATATGGGATTTCATTAAATGGGTTTTCAATGGTATTGCCGCCATATTCGTTTGGCTTTATGAGCAATCCGTTTCAGTTTTTACAACTATTAAAAATTTTGTAGTTGGTGTTTTCAACTGGATAGTGGAGCAAGTTAGCGGTGCATTAACAACGGTTGGCTCTTTCTTTAGTGGTTTGTGGGACTGGTTTAGTGGCGTGTTTTCGGGTTTTGCCAATTTTATTAATGAGTGGCTTATCCAACCCATACGAGATGCCTTTGGTGGCGTTTGGGACTGGATTGTAGGATTATTTGAAAAAATTATGGACAAACTAACAGGCGTTTTCGCACCAATTAAAAAGTTTTTCAAGACACTGTTTTCAGGCGAAGGTATGACCGATGTAAAGGCGGCATATAAAGACGGTGAGAAAAAAGGGGCGGCAAGTTTTGATAAAGACCAAAAGAAAAACCAAAAAGTAGAGGTCGTTGCTAAAGTTGAACCTAAAAAAGATAAAAACGCATTCGATGTTACTAAAGGTAGCGCAGGAATGGTTCCTGCAACAAAACCAATTGGTGGCGTCGGGGCTAAAGATAAAAAAGAAAGCGGTGGTACTGGTGGCGGTTCGGGTTCTCGAAACATAACCATTGGGAAACTGATTGAAAATATGCACATCCACGTTGGTGGCACGATTCGGGAAAGTAAAGAAAGTATCAAACAATCAATTACAGAAGTTTTATTAACGGCTGTGAATGATGTAAACCTTGCCAACTAATGGAATTTTCATTTTCAAAAACACCATTAATGCCATTTGGTAATATAGCAGCAATAGGATTGAGCTCTGCAATTACTAATAAATTGGATTTTGGTTCAGAGGATTTTAATTTCAACGGTGCAGACTATATAGGAGTGCCTACATTAACAAGTTTGGCATTCAACTATAAAGGAGAGAAAATTGATTTTCCAGAATGTATCATTACTGTAAATCAAGAAAAAAATATAGTGACCACTCCAATGGAGGGTAGAGACGGAACTATAAAAGAGTATATAAGCGATGGCGATTATACCATTGCTATGGAAGCGGCAGTTTGTAGTTACATAATTAATCAAAATGGCGAAACGGATTATAAAACAAGTCACGCATATCCAAAGGAACAACTGGAAAAGTTAATCCGTTTTTTGAAAATAAAAGATGCATTAGACGTACAAAGTGATTTTCTAACACTATACGGAATTAAAAACGTGGTAGTAAAAAGTTATGGAATGGTGCAAGAAACACATAGCAATCGCCAGGCGTTTAATATACAAATGTTAAGCGATACGCCATACGAAATAAAAATTAATCAAGATGTTGCGATTAACAAGTGAGATAATAATTCAAGGATCACAAACGTGGAAGTTTGACGCACTAAACAATTGCACTATTGTTGAAGATATGGCAACATTAACCGATACCTGCGAATTGTTACTTCCAAAAAGAGTGGATTGGCAAGGAGCGAAACATTTTGAATTACCAATAAAAAGAGGTGATAAAATAACGGTTAAACTGGGTTACAACGGAGTTTTAAAAACTCGATTTGTAGGATACATTAGAACTGTTGATGCAAAGAAGCCGATTAAGATAATGTGTGAAGACGGAATGTTTTTACTTAAAACAGTTGAAACCAAAAAGAAAGGATACAAGAAAGTCACATTAAAAGAATTAATAACCGACTTACTTGCCGGAACTGGAATTGATTTTTTATTAGTTGACGGTGATATTCCTTTAGGCTCGTATCGAATGCTAAAAGATACGGTTGCGGAGGAGTTAAGCGAAATGAAAAGTAAGTACGGATTACGTGCTTATTTCCGAACAATAAACGGACAATCAAAACTATATGTAGGGCTTGGTTATCCTTTTGACAACAGAAAAAAAGAAAGTTTTATATATGGTCAAAATTTAATTAGTGAAGACTTTGTGTATCGAATTGCAGAGGACGTAAAAATTAAAGTCAAAGCCATTTCAATTGATGACAAAAATAAAAGAACTGAAATTGAAACGGGTGACAAAGATGGCGAACTCTACACGGTTTACCACGATAATATTGGAATTGATGAATTACGAAAATTTGCGGAAAGTGAATTGAAGCGATTTAAAACGACAGGATTTAAAGGCAGTTTTGAAACATTTGGAGAGCCATTTGTCAATAAATGCGACATCGCTCATATTGAAGCTTCGGACGGTAACAAGGGAGACTTTCTAATAAAAAAAATAGAAGTCAATTTCGGAATGAATGGTTACAGGCAAAAAATTGAAATAGGACAACCACTTACATAATGGAAAACGAACCAAACATAGCAGGCGCAATTAAAAAAATATCAAAGTCAAGCGATGAAGTGTATGCCAAAGTTTGTGAAGTTCTCGAAGTGAACAACGACGATAAAACGATTGACGTAAAACCTATTGACGATACTGCAGAAATATTTAATGTTCGTCTGCAGGCGGAAAGTGAAACTGGAGGACTGGTTTTAATTCCAAAAGTAGGAAGTATGGTTTTGGTTGTTTTTTTAAACAAAAACAATGCGGCAGTTGTCAATACAAGTGAGATTGAAAAGTTTTCGTTAGTCATTTCACCTTGCAAATTTGAAGTTGACAATACGGGATTTTTGTTGCAAAAGGAAAACGAAACATTAAAAAAGATAATGATTGATTTGGTTGGAGCCGTAAAACAAATGAGTTTCACATTAACTACTCCAGATACAATTAACGGAGCAACAACTTTGCTAAATAATATAAATCAATTTATAAGTATTGAAACAAGGATTAACCAGTTTTTAAAATAGGTTTAAAATGAGAGATATACTGCTAGACGAAAATAATGATTTAAAAATTATAATTGGAGACTTTTCAACTGGAGAGAGTACAAATCAAAATATAGAACTTCTTTTTAAAACTTCTCCAGGAGAATGGAAGGAACATATTGAAACTGGTATTGCCATAGAAAGGTCAAGTAACGGGAATTTAGATCGCTTTTTAGATAGAACCATTAGGGTACAAATGGAGGCAGACGGATACAATATTGAAAAATTAGTAATTAATGAATTAGGAGTTTCAATTGACGGACAATATGAATGATTATAAAGTATATGAAGGTCAAACCCTATATGATGTATGTGCGCACGTATATGGTCATATTGATTCCGTAATGGAAATATCAATAATAAACGGAATATCTCCAACGGATGTATTAGTTACTGGTCAAGCTATAAAGTTGATTGATAGTAAACCAAATACATTGGTAAAGAAAGTATTAGAGAATAGAAATATAATTCCAGCAACGGAACTCAACGAAGAACAAAAACAAAACCTTCCGCCAAATTTCGGAATCGGAAAAATGGCAATAGGATCAACATTTATAATCAGATAAAATGGCAAGAACGGTAACGGAAATACAGCAACAGATATTTGCAAATATCACGGCAAATGAAGATTTAGCAACGCTTAACTCAACGAGTAAAGTTGCAATCTATCGTTTAATTGTGTTTGCAGTTTCGTATGCTGTATGGACTTTAGAGCAACTCTTCGACATTCACTCAGCACAAGTTGACAAAGCCATTTACGAAAACAAACCAGGTACCGCACGTTGGTATCGCAATATGAGTTTGGCGTTTCAGTTTGGGTTTAATCTTTTGACTGATGACGACGAATTTGACAACACAGGTCACACAACCGACGAGATTGAAGCTTCGAAAATTGTACGCTATTGCTCGGTTAAAGAATCGTTAGAATCAAGCCGACTAATCATAAAAATAGCGGGCGAAAGTGGCGATGATTTAATTCCGCTTACCCTAACACAAATTACAAGTTTTGGCTTTTATATGGGTGAAGTTGCGTATGCAGGTGTTAAAGTAAATATTGTAAACAACCCAGCCGATAAGTTGAACTTGACTTTAAGAGTTTACAGAAATCCGTTGGTGATTGACGAAAACGGTAACAACATTCTTACAGGTGGAAAATCTGTCGAAATTGCTCTAAAGCAATACATAAAAAATTTGCCATTTGATGGGGAATTGGTCATAAATGATATGATTGATTATTTGCGCGATGTTCCGGGTATAGAAAACGTACACGTCATATCTGCACAATCGAGCTATAAAGATTTGGTAACTGGTTTATACACACCATTCGTAACGATTGATGTAAAAACCATTCCAGTCGCTGGCTATTTTGAAATTCCAAATTTTGACAATGTAAGCTATGTGGTATAAAATAGATTACAACCGATTGGCAATTTTATTGCTGCCAACCTTTTTGCGAAAGCCAATATTGGTCGGTTACGTTCAAGCGATTTTTGGGTCTATCGATGCGGTGTATTATGATTGGAAGCAAAAGCGTGATTTCGATTGGTATCGTTTAACGCATACAGGTCAGGTTTGCAAATTACGAAAAGTGCTAAATGACAATTTAGACCCGAGTTTAAGGCGAATTTATATAGGTTCTGGAACATCGTTCCCACGAGAATATATTTATACTGAAGCGGAAAACAAACCTAGATATTTAGGAACATTTTTTATAAAAAGTCAAAATGAATACGAGAATACAGGTGTCGATTTTATTGTTTTTGTACCAACAGAAATCATAACCGCATCGATATACCAACTTAAGTATTTATTGAATTATTACAAACTGGCGGGCAAACGCTACAAAATAGAACCAATATAATGAATAGGCAAGATTTTAATCAAAGCGGCGGTTTTCCTTTTCAAACGGAGACACTCGACGAAATGCAAAAAGCCACAACACTTTTTAATAAGTTCGGCGATTTAGCTGGCAACTTTGCAATTGTATCGGGTTGCGTGGTTACGGGCGCTGTAGTTTCTGACGGTTCGGTTTTTATAAACGGCGAACTGTTAGAATTTAGAGGAGGACAACTCGGAACCGATGTTATTATCGTTGAAGAAATTACAGCTCAAGAGTTTGAAGACGGGAATGATAAAGATGTTTTGTATGTGCGTTACGCCACTTTCGGAATTGGTGTAATATCGTTTCCCTGGACAGATTTCAAACGTCCAAAAACAACCATAGCACTTACAGAAGAAAAAGCCGAACAAACCTTAATCGACACGCTTATTACAAGAATTGAAACTTTAGAAGGTAGACCACAATCTAATGTGCCAATAGGTATGATAGCCATTTGGGACAGACCAGCAAACGAAATACCTGCTGGTTGGCAAGAATACCAACCTTTACGTGGGCGTATGCCAATAGGACTAGATCCTAATTACGATAATAACGTGACTGGAGATAGGACCAATTATAATTTACAAACGCTAAACTATAATGGTGGTAAGCGAGAACATCAATTGTCAGTAGCTGAAATGCCATCGCACAACCACAATGTGCCTAATACTGATTCTAGTTTAATAGCTCATCAAGCTAATGGTATCGCAACTGGTGGCGGTGGTTTAGGATTTGTTGGTATCGCTCCTGCAGGTGGGGATTTAAAACATACAATAATGTCGCCTTATAGAGTTGTTCAATTTATTAAATACGTAGGATAATGGCAGTTACACCTTTAACAACGATAAAAAACTGGTTTAAAACTGGTTTAAAACCAACACAAGCGCAATTTTCGGATACGTGGGATTCTTTTTGGCACAAAGACGATATGATTCCTATTGCTAAAATAGATGGCGTAACGGCAATTTACAACGCAATAAATAATCACATAAATGATGAGAACGCGCACGCCACTATTTTAATCAAATCGCGAATTTATCCTTTTGGAACGTTTCAGATATTTAAAGCAGCGGGAAATACTAATGATGAAGCTCTCGAAATAAGAGACTTTGGCGCTGGTTTTATAGATGAAGCAACATTTATGCCTTTTGGTATATTTTTAGGTGGCAACCCACAATTGTTGGAGAGTTGGGACACGAGTCCAATGTTTTACCCAACTGAAGAAGGTGGCGGTGGACCAGGCGGCGGAGGTGGCGGAGGTGGTTTAGAAACTGGCAGTAAAAGTGGTGGCGAAATTACGCCTGTTGACGTATAACTTTTAATCTTAAATAAATACACAATGAAAAGATTTTTTTTAATTTTCGCGCTAACGATTTCGTTAGCTGCATGTTCGCAAACTCAAAATTGGATGGGTCCAAAAACAGTTGGTAGTACATTTAAACTGTTAAATGTTCCGCAGAACAATCTGAATACAAAGATTTTATCCCTTAATTCAGCAGGTAATTTACAATACCGAAATGCTTCTACTTTTGCCCAAGATAGCAATGTAGTTCATCTTGACTTCCCTGAAACAATTATAGGAAATAAATTATTTGAAAACGCTAGCTTGTCTTTCAATAATGGTTCGGTTAGGTTTTATAACCCAAGTGATTATGCCTACGCAGCTTTAAAAAATGAGGCTGGTAGTTGGTTTTTTGGAAACACAGCAGGAGGTTGGGACTTTTCGTGTGACTTTAATGGATTTTATACATCTAATGCTACGGGAACAATCAAGGGAAACTTTTTAAACACAGGACTCACGGCTAATAGAAATTGGATTTTGCCAAATGCTAGTGGAACTATCGCTTTGTTGTCGGATATACCTAGCATACCTAATACTATAAGATATGTAGCTCTAATTTCAATGAATGGTACTAGTACACCTACAGCTACTGTTTTTGAAAATACAACTGGGTCGACGATTGAATTTTTTAGACAAAATGTTGGAGAATTCTATGTTTTTAAGACTGGTGGTGCTCCTCTTGGAGATTATACTAAAATGAATATTAATCTATCCATAAGGACTATAAATGGAACAGCGCCAATAATAATTACATATAAATATGGTGGAAGTGGTGAATTAGTAATACAGACTTTCACTACTTCCACAAATCCACCTACAAAAATGGATTTCAGTGAAATTGATAAAATAAACATCGAAATAACAATATATCCTTAAAATCACAAATATGAAAAATATATTGACAAAAAACTGGGCTTTTATTGGCTGGTTATTAGCGGTTCTTTTAGACAAATCGACAGGATTTGTAGAGCATTTTGTGCCAGATGCTTTTTGGCAAAATTTCATTTACGTTGTAGGTACAGGAGCATTAGCTTACTTCTGGACATCGAAATATAATGTAGCTATTGCAAAAAAAAGATTACGAAAGTAACAACTTCAAAGGAGGATTGAAGTAAAAAAGTCCTCCAACATTTAAAAACTTTCTCAGGGTATTTTAAAATAGCAATAAAGCCACAGGCGTTGGAGGACATAAGTCTTCTATGCCTGTGGCTTTGTTATTTTATATATCCTGAGAATTACAAAAGTAAACTAAATTTTGAGATATGGCAACAAAACCATTTTTATACAAACAACAATATGGCGTGATTGTTATTTGCGAATCCGAAGACGACCAAAAAAAAATATTTGAAGAATTACAGAAAAAAGGATTAAAACTAAAAGTAGTAACTACGTGAAAATAGTAATTGAAAACAGTACGAAAAACTTTGAAAGTTATCGTGCGCAAAGAGTAAAATCGTTGTTTAACGCCGAGGACGGTTCGAGTTTCAAAACCGAAGCCAATATCGATATTGACGATATGGATTGGGGAATTGGTTTAATTGTTGGGGCGAGTGGTTCTGGCAAGACCTCGATAGGAAAACAATTTTTTGAAACCAATAAAATGCACGACCTGTACCAAGGTTGGGATTGTTCCAAACCAATTATTGACTGCATTTTGCCCGATGGCGATTTCAATACGGCAACTGGAGCATTGGCGGCTGTCGGTTTGGGTGACGTCCCGAGTTGGTTACGACCATTTAACGCGTTATCGAACGGACAGCAGTTTCGTGCGGGTTTGGCACGATTGGTAACCGAAGCCCCAGACGAAGTTGTTATCGATGAGTTCACAAGCGTAGTTGATAGACAAATTGCGAAAATTGGAGCGTTGGCGTTTGCTAAAAACTGGCGTAGAAACAAAGGCAAGAAAGTAGTTTTGCTATCGTGCCACTATGATATTATCGAATGGTTGCAACCAGACTGGGTATATGATGTAAATACCAAAGTATTAAAAAAAAAATTGAAATCGACAAACGCCCGGACATCAAAATTGAAATTTGGAAGGTCAACGGAACTTATTGGAGGTTGTTTAAAGAGCATTATTATTTAGACCTCGCTCACCCACCTGCAGCGGAATATTTTGTGGGAGTTGTTGATGGCGAACTTGTGGCACACGTTGCAGTTTGCCCATTGTTTACAGCCAATGCCTATCGTGCAACTCGTTTGGTAGTGATGCCAGAATGGCAAGGTGCGGGAGTTGGAACGGCTTTTCTAAACGAAGTTATGCAATACCATCTGGAGGGTAACGGAAGGTGTAACCGAAAGTTGCACACGTTTTTTCACACTTCGCATCCGCAATTATGTGGCTATTTAAGAAATGCAAAAGAGTGGATTCAATCGGGAGCGATCCTCTACGGAGCAAACAAAACAAGAAGTAACGCTAGTATTGTAAAAACTGGAAAAGGTGGATTGACAGGGTGTGGTTATGGCGGACATTTTAGAGCAGTGCAAAGTTTTAAGTATTTAGGAAAATGAAGAAATTAAGAGTTTTTATAAGTTGCCAAAAGTATTTTGGTCAAGAAGTGTTTCGGCTGTGTAATAGTTTGGAATTTGTTGAAGTGGTAGGCGTTTGTGCGCCACTTGATGATAAATATATAACAAAGCTCGCGCATATTTTTAATGTGCCATTAATTCCTGCAGGAACATTGAACGCTGATACTATGCCTAGTGATATTGATTTGGGCATAACGGCACATTCGTTTGATTATATCGGAAAGAAAACCCGATATAAGTCCAAATTCGGTTGGATTGGTTACCACCCGAGTTTGTTGCCACGGCATCGTGGACGTTCATCAATTGAGTGGGCGGTTCGTATGCGTGACGCAATTACTGGTGGGACTGTGTTTTGGTTAAATGACGGTATTGACCGTGGAGATATTGCTTACCAGGAGATAGTATTTATAGACCCCAAATTATACGGAATTGAGCCAAAAAAGGCGGCGAGAATATTATGGGAACACGAACTGCAGGCAATGGGTTTACGATTAATAGAAAATGCTTTGACTGATATTCATAAAGGCATAATCATTAAAAAACCACAGCAAAAAGAATACAGCACATTTGAACCAAATGCAGATGTGAAAGATGTATATAAACCAGATTTGTTGATGCTCGAAGCACACGCTTCGCCATCTAACTGATTACTATGTAAAGATAGTTTATATCAATGAGTTGTGCAAGTTTTTTTACTAAAAAAACGCACTTTTTTTATAATTTTTTAGGTTAAAATATGAGTGATTTATTGAGCTACAGGTGGGCTTTGAGCGATGCGATTTTTACAAAAGACAAAGGAAAAGTGTTTTCGTGTTTTGCATGTGGTGGCGGTTCTACAATGGGCTACAAATTAGCGGGTTTTGATGTGGTTGGTGTGAATGAAATTGACCAACGTATGGCGGATATTTATATTAAGAACCACAACCCAAAATATGCATTTATTGAGGGAATTCAAACTTTTAAGGACAGAAACGACCTACCAAAAGAGTTGTATGAGTTGGATATTTTGGACGGTTCGCCTCCGTGTAGCAGTTTTTCAATGAGCGGAAACCGAGAGAAAGACTGGGGCAAGGAAAAGAAATTTAAAGAAGGTCAAGCGGACCAGGTTCTGGACACGCTCTTTTATGATTTTATTGATTTGGCAGAAAAATTGCAACCAAAAATCGTAATAGCCGAGAATGTTACGGGTATTCTAAAGGGCAACGCTCGGGATTACGTTCGCAGAATTATGACCGCTTTCGATAAAGCCGGGTATTTGATGCAGGAGTTTGAACTCGATAGCTCCAGAATGGGAGTGCCACAAAAAAGAGAGCGCGTCTTTTTCATTGCCGTTCGTAAAGATTTGGAAGCGTTGTTGCCAAAGCCACAGGGACTGCTATTTTGCGAATTCCCGCACTTAAATATGAAATTTGGGCGTGAACCTATTCCGTTTGAAAATATACGCACAGAGGACTTAAACGACAATAGTTGGACAGACCACGACCAATACGTTTGGGACAGGCGTGTAATTGGCGACCGTAAGTATTCAGACGTTTTGATGCGTGTACAGGAAAGGAACTCAAATTTTAATAGTTCGTTTATCTACCCACACCGACCAGTTCCAACCATTGCCAGCTCGGAAGGTTCTAAACTTACGCTATTTGATGAGCCACGCAAAATGAACTCTAAAGAAATGATACTGGCGCAGTCGTTTCCACTTGATTATGACTTTGGCAGTAATAAGTGTTCAAAAATTCAGTATGTGGTTGGTATGAGTGTTCCGCCGCTTATGGTTGCAAACTTGGTAACGAGGATTTATGATGAGTGGCGCGTGTTGTTTGATTAAAGTTTAAAACCCATTTAAACGTGCTTTAAATGGGTTTTAATTTGTGATTGGATATTGAGTGTATTTGTGGAAAAATTGGGCATCTGAAATTAAATTTATGGGCATCTGAATTTTTCGATTATAAATGCGTGCATAATATATTATCATATTCTAAAAATTAATATTGCATAAAATTTTTAACGAACATTCAAATGAAAAAAATTACGTTGCTTTTAGCATTAATAACTTTTGGTTTAGGTTTTAGCCAATCAAACTTAACATTAGACCCTTGTTTAAAACCATTTTATCATGGTGTCGCTTCTGGAGATCCATTAAAAGACAGAGTAATTATTTGGACTAGAGTTACGCCAAATGATATAAGCAATGTAACGATTACTGGAACTTGGAAAATTGCTACAGATAATCAAATGAGCAATGTTATTACATCCGGTTCTTTTACAACAGACACAAGTAAAGATTTTACAGTAAAAATAGATGTTACAGGATTAAAAGCTCAAACTTATTACTAT
Source organism: Flavobacterium sp. (assembly GCF_043756175.1). Taxonomy (GTDB): domain Bacteria; phylum Bacteroidota; class Bacteroidia; order Flavobacteriales; family Flavobacteriaceae; genus Flavobacterium. The sequence continues at coordinate 4,121 of NZ_JAYURN010000147.1, read as the reverse complement.
TATCAATTTCACACTAACGGATTAGGAAGCCCGATTGGACGAACCAAAACAGCTCCTGGTGACACTACAACTAATGCTCGTTTTGGAGTGGTTTCATGTGCTAATTTAGAAGCAGGTTTTTTTAACGTGTACAAAGCCATGAATGTTAGAAATGATATTGATGCAGTACTTTGTTTAGGAGATTACATCTACGAATATGAAACAGGCGGTTATGAACCGAATACTGCTACACAAAGATTTTGGCAGCCTGCTACAGAAACCATAACACTTGCCGATTATAGAGCGCGCTATTCCGTATATCACTTAGATCCAGATCTTAGAAGAAACCATCAATTATACCCTTGGATTCCTATTTGGGATGATCATGAATCTGCAAATGACAGCTGGAAAGACGGCGCAGAAAATCATAATACAGGTGAAGGAAACTGGCAAACCAGAAAAAACGATGGTAAACAAGCTTATTTCGAATGGTTACCTATCCGTCAAACCAATCCTACAGATCCTTATCAAATTTACAGAGAAATCACTTATGGCAAGACAATCGATTTAATTATGCTTGATACTCGTTTAGAAGGTCGTGATGAACAAATTGGAACCACAGGAACTAGTGTGAATAGTACAACCAGAAAAATGATAAGCAATGCACAAAAAATCTGGATGAATGATAAGCTACTTAATACTACATCAAAATGGAAGTTTTTAGTACAACAAGTTATGATGGCTCCGGTAAAAGTTTTTGGTTCTCCAATGAATGAAGATCAATGGAATGGCTATCCGGCTGAAAGAGATAACCTTTCCAATTTTATTGTAAATAATAACATCAATAATTTTGTTGTTCTAACTGGTGATATACATACCTCCTGGGCAAATGATTTACCAAAATCAAATTATGTTTCCAGTACTGGTGCGGGATCTTGGGGTGTTGAATTTGTAACTCCAAGCGTAACTTCTCCTGGCGGTCCAGTTGAACTTATATTTGGAAATTCATTCGTGAAATATAAAGAAGGAAGCAAAAAAGGTTTTATTATTCTTGACGTCACTGCTCCAAAAGTACAAGCAGATTGGTATTATGTAAGTACAATCAACTCTTCTTCATCGACACATCAAGTTGGAGCTTCTTGGTATGTTCTTGATACTGAAAATCATTTGCGTCAAGCCACAAATCCTATTCTCGCTTCAACTGCAATTACAAATGTCATACAACCTGATCTTTGCTTTACTCAAGTACTAAGCACTAACCAAATCTCTGAAGACATTAAGATACTTTCACTATATCCCAATCCTTCTGACTCTTTTTTTACAATACACTACAACTTGAACCAATCAGGAACAGTACATTTAAAAATTATTGATTTAACTGGTAAAGAAATTAAAAAATTTACAACTTCAAAACATTCAGGTGTTTGGACAGAAAGATATCCAACATATGATTTACCAAATGGTACTTACGTAATGACTATTATTTCTGATAATTCTATGACTACTCAAAAATTGATAATTAGTCATTTGAAGCATAAATTTGATAAATACCTTTAAGTCCCGCATGTTGCAAAATAGACGTTCGGGACTTTTGTATGTTCTGTTTCTTTCGATTTTGAATCTACTTTGTGTTTAATTTTAAAAAATCCAATTATCTGATTATCTTTGCCGAAGTCTAATTTTATAACACATAATGAAACCAAACACGCAACAACTTCAAGAGTTAACAACACAAGTTCGTAGAGACATTCTCCGAATGGTACATGCCGTAAATTCAGGTCATCCCGGAGGTTCACTAGGTTGTACCGAATTTCTAGTAGCACTTTATCAAAACCTTATGAATCGCAAAGAAGGTTTTGACATGAACGGTCACGGTGAAGATTTATTCTTCCTGTCAAACGGACATATTTCGCCAGTTTTTTACAGTGTCTTAGCACGTAGTGGTTATTTTCCAGTAGCTGAATTAGCAACTTTCAGAAAAATAAACACTCGTTTGCAAGGTCACCCAACAACTCATGACCACTTACCAGGTGTAAGAATTGCTTCTGGTTCACTTGGACAAGGTTTGTCTGTAGCCATTGGAGCTGCACAAGCAAAAAAACTAAATAACGATTCGAATTTGGTTTATACTCTTCATGGTGATGGTGAATTGCAAGAAGGACAAAACTGGGAAGCTATCATGTATGCTTCTGCAAAAAAAGTAGACAATCTTATTGCAACTGTTGACCTAAACGGAAAGCAAATAGACGGAACAACTGACGAAGTTTTAAACATGGGAAGCATTCGAGCGAAATTTGAAGCTTTCGATTGGGACGTTATCGACATTAAAGAAGGTAACAATATCGAAGCCATACTTGCTGGTATGAATGATGCAAAATCTAGAACAGGAAAAGGAAAACCAGTTTGTGTATTACTTCACACGGAAATGGGGAATGGTGTCGATTATATGATGTATTCTCACGCTTGGCACGGAAAAGCACCTAATGATGCTCAACTAGAAAATGCATTAGGGCAAAATTATAATACTGGAGGTAATTCAGACTACTAGAATTAATATTGTTTGATTTATAATATCTATTAATAGATTATTTTAATCTTTCAATTTTTTAATCTTTCAATTCAAAAAAAATGAAAAAATATATAAATACAGGAAGCAAAGATACCCGTTCGGGTTTTGGTGCTGGAATGACAGAATTAGGACAAACAAACGAAAATGTAGTAGCACTTTGCGCTGACTTGATAGGCTCTTTAAAATTTGATGATTTCAAGAAAAATCACCCAGAACGTTTTTTTCAAATCGGAATTGCTGAAGCCAATATGATTGGAATTGCAGCGGGATTAACTATTGGTGGAAAAATTCCATTTACTGGAACATTTGCTAACTTTTCGACAGGAAGAGTTTACGATCAGATTCGTCAAAGTGTAGCGTATTCAGATAAAAACGTTAAAATTTGTGCTTCTCACGCAGGTTTAACACTAGGTGAAGATGGTGCAACCCACCAAATTCTTGAAGATATTGGTTTAATGAAAATGTTACCAGGAATGACTGTAATCAATACTTGCGATTACAATCAGACTAAAGCAGCTACTCTAGCATTAGCAGACCATCATGGTCCAGTTTATTTACGTTTTGGTCGCCCAGTTGTACCTAACTTTATGCCTGCCGACGAAAAATTCGAAATAGGAAAAGCTATTTTATTAAACGAAGGAACAGATGTAACTATCATTGCTACTGGACATTTGGTTTGGGAAGCATTAATCGCTGCCGAAGCATTAAAAGCCAAAGGAATTTCGGCTGAAGTAATAAATATTCATACTATTAAACCTTTAGATGAAGCTGCTATTTTAAAATCATTAGCAAAAACAAAATGTATTGTTACTGCCGAAGAACATAATATTCTTGGTGGTCTTGGAGAAAGCGTTGCTAGAGTTTTAGCATTAAACAATCCTGCACCGCAAGAATTTGTAGCGGTAAATGATAGTTTTGGCGAAAGCGGAACTCCAGAACAACTCATGGAAAAATACAAACTAAACAACCAAGCGATTGTTGAGGCTGTTGAAAGAGTTGTGAAGAGAAAATAATATTCTAAATATTATTGTAAAAAAAAATCCCGTGTCGTTATAAAAAACGACACGGGATTTTTTTGTGTATTCTAAAATTTAATTTCTATTGACAAGCTGCACTTAAATGCTTTTTCTTTCCATCTGTACATAAAGGAATACTTGCAAAAGGATAATATCCTCCAGAAGGATTTTTTATTTCCGTTTTAGTAGGAATACCATCTCCATCATCATCTATATCAAAATAATTAGGAATACCATCGCCATCAGAATCATCATTTGTTGGATCTCCATCGCCATTTGCATCTTCATATCTAGAATCTATCCTGTCAGCATCATGGTCTACAAAATTTACATCTTTTAGTTTAAAACTAAATATAAGTGGTGAATACGAAGGAATAAGCCCAAGACTACCACTATAATAAGCCAATCCTGAAGGTAAAAACATAACTCCTGCACCAAACCCAGAATAAATAGGATTATTTATGTCTGTAACATCTTTGTTCCCTGATTTAAACAATGGGATAATTTCTTTCCATCCCTCTACAACTCTAGTAAGGCTAAAAAAAGTTGGATTGGGG
>NZ_JAYURN010000146.1:0-3061 GCF_043756175.1 Flavobacterium sp. | reverse complement strand
TTGTTGTCCTTTTTTGAAATTAGTGCCAACTTCAATTTCAGCAATGCTTTCTAATGAAAGGTGTCCATATAGTGTATAAAAAGTGTGACTTTCTATTTTGTGTTCTAAAATAATAGTTGGTCCATAATCCCCCAACCCTACATTGTGTTTAAAACTATGAATTGTTCCATCAAGTGCCGCCAGGACAGGAGTTCCGGCTTTTATCCATAAATCTAACCCGATGTGAATATTTCTTTCAGCTGTTTCAGCGTCATTGAATACCGTGCTTCGCTTGTATAAATTGCGTTCTTCGTTGTAACCACCAAAAGCTACTTTTGAATTTTCTTTAGCTAAATATTTTTCAATAAATTCTTCAAAATCAGCCGATGTGCTAATTTCTTGTTTTGAAAAAAAACTATTTGACACGGATAAATCCAAAGGAGTATAGTATTTGTTATCAACAGAATCATCGATTACTTTGACGTTTTCAATATTTTTTAAGATAGTTTCTAATGTGCTCATTTTGCATTATTTGTAATAAACCTTAAAATAAAATAAAAAATGCCAACATAAAAAATTTACATTGGCATTATAACTTTTAATTAAGAGAATATCTGAATGTTATTTTTTTACCTCAATTTTTGCTGTACCACCAGAAACATTTACACTAGTTTTAGTAGTGCCACTTTTAGTAGTAACATTTACGCCATTAGTTCCAACTATTATTGACGAACTGTCTTTCACTTGTTTTGAAGGAGTTGGAGCGGCGGGAGTTGTCACGGTAGTTGTTTCAACCTGCGGATTCATGGGTTTGTCGTCTTTTTTCTTGCAGGAAACAATTGTCATAATCGAAAGTATTCCTAAAAGCAGTGTTATTTTTTTCATATTATTTATTATTATGGTTATTGACTAATTAATTACCAATTTAATATTTTATTCTTTTATAAACAAGTGATTAATTATTAATCAAAAAAAAATCCCAACTTCAAGTTGGGATTTCAATTTTTAAAAAATTATGTATTAATACAAACTTGGATATTTAACTGGATTTACCTCATTCATCATTCCGTATACTTTTTCAAAAATATCTTCAGTGGAAGGTTTAGAGAAATAATCGCCATCTGTTCCATAAGCAGGTCTGTGTGCTTTAGAGGTTAAAGTTTGCGGTTTACTGTCTAAATAATTATAGGCATCTTGTTGCTCTACAATTTGTTGTAAGATATAAGCGGAGGCACCACCTGGTACATCTTCGTCAATTACTAAAAGACGGTTCGTTTTGGCAATACTTTTTACTACATCTTGGTTGATATCAAATGGCAGTAAAGACTGTAAATCGATAATCTCACAATCAATACCTACTTCAAGCAATTCTTTGGCTGCTTGTTGTACCAATCTCAAAGTGGAACCATAAGAAACTAAGGTAATATCTGTTCCTTCTTTCAATGTTTCGACTACACCAATTGGGGTTTTGAATTCACCATAATTCAACGGCATTTTTTCTTTTAATCGGTAGCCATTCAAACATTCGATTACTAAAGCCGGTTCATCACATTCTAATAAACTGTTATAAAAACCAGCAGCTTGTGTCATGTTTCTTGGAACCAAAACGTGAATTCCTCGCACTGCATTTATAATCATTCCCATAGGAGATCCTGAATGCCAGATTCCTTCTAAACGATGGCCACGTGTGCGTATGATTAAAGGCGCTTTTTGTTTACCTACGGTACGATATCTTAATGTTGCTAAATCATCACTCATAATTTGGATGGCATACAACAAATAATCTAAATATTGAATTTCAGCAATTGGGCGTAAACCACGTAATGCCATCCCGATACCTTGGCCGAGAATGGTTGCTTCACGAATTCCTACATCGGCAACACGGAGTTCTCCGTATTTTTCTTGCATTCCTTCTAAACCTTGATTTACATCACCAATATTTCCAGCATCTTCTCCAAAAATCAATGTTTCTGGATATTTAGTAAAAATAGCATCAAAATTATCACGCAAAATCATGCGTCCATCCGTATCTTCTTTCGCATTTTCTGAATATTCAGGTAAAACTTTCTCTACTGAAAATACATTCAATTCCGTTTCAGAAAATAAGTTACTACTAAAGTTTTTCTGTGTTTTTTTAGTATATGAAGTTATCCATTGCGATAATTCCTCTTTTCCGGCTTCATTCATCACTAATCGCAATGTTTTTCTGGCCGCAACAAGAATTTCTTTTTTCAAAGGAGATTTATTACTACTTAATTCAGAAACGAATTTTAAAATTGTTTCTTTATTTTTACTAGTTTCCGCTACTTTTTGCAACAAAGAAATAAGTTCTTTCTGTTCTTCAATAATAGGGTTCAAAAAAGCACTCCAAGCTGCTTTTTTTCCTTCCAATACTTCTTTTCTGGCTTCCTGATCAATGGCTTCAATTTCTTCTGGAGAGGCAATATTAATGGCTATCATCCATAGTTTCATTTGGCGAATACAATCAAAATCTTTCTCCCAGGCTAATCTCGCTGCATCTTTGTATCTTTCATGGGATCCTGAACTAGAATGACCCTGTGGTTGTGTAAGTTCGTTTACATGTATTAAAACTGGAACATGATTTTCTCTCGATATCGCCGCTGCTTTTTCATAAGTTGCAACTAAGTCAACATAATCCCATCCTTTTACTCTCAGGATTTCAAATCCGTTAGTATCTTCTTCTTTTTGATATCCTTTTAGGATTTCAGAAATATTTTCCTTGGTAGTTTGATGTCTTGCATGTACTGAGATACCGTATTCATCATCCCATACACTCATTACCATCGGTACTTGTAAAACACCTGCAGCATTTATGGTTTCAAAAAATAACCCTTCAGATGTGCTGGCATTTCCTATCGTTCCCCATGCAATTTCATTCCCTTTATCAGAGAAATTACTTGCGTTTTTTATACCTGAAACTTCTCTATATATTTTTGAGGCTTGTGCTAGACCTAGCAACCTAGGCATTTGCCCGGCTGTTGGAGAAATATCTGCACTTGAATTTTTTTGTTTTGTTAAATCTTTCCAAGTTCCGTCTGCATTCAAACTGTGTGTCGCAAAG
>NZ_JAYURN010000145.1:0-3088 GCF_043756175.1 Flavobacterium sp. | reverse complement strand
GAATTACCAGTTCACGGACAAAACATCTGTGCATTTTGACTACACCCATTTCAACTATTTAGCCCATCAGGCTGGTGGATTAACCGATGTTATGTTTTTGGAAAATCCAAAGCAAAGCAATCGCACCCGAAACTGGTTTGACGTAAACTGGAATTTATTTGCTTTACGCCTAAAACATAAATTTGACCACGATGCTGATTTTTCATTGCAGTTATTTGGATTAGATGCCAGCAGAAAAGCCGTTGGTTTTAGAGAAAATCGTGTCAATACTCAAGATGTTCCTGGTGCTGAAAGAGATTTGATTGTTGGTGATTTTGTTAATTGGGGTGCTGAAGCGCGCTATTTGAAACGCTATTCCATTAAAGAAAACAGCAGTGCGTTTTTAATTGGAGCCAAATATTACCAATCAAAAAACTCCAGTATTCAAGGTCCGGGAAGTTCAGGTGCAGATGCTGATTTTAACTTGGCAACGGATGAATTTCCAAATTATAAAAGCCAGTCGGATTTTAGTTTTCCGAATTTAAATGTGGCCATTTTTGGTGAAAACATCTTCAAACTAACACCCGGTTTCTCTCTTACTCCTGGTTTTCGTTATGAAAACATAAGAACGCAGGCCAATGGATATTATAGGAACATAGTTTCAAATCAAACTGGGGTGATTTTAGATGAAACAAAATTCGAAGACAGATCTGTAAATCGTGATTTCTTTTTGTTTGGATTAGGGATGAGTTACAAGCCTTTTAAAGATACCGAAATTTATGGAAATCTATCTCAAAATTACCGTTCGGTTACCTTTAACGATATTCGTACAGTGAGTCCGAGTAATATCATTGATGAAAATATCAAGGATGAAAAAGGGTATACTTCAGACATAGGTATCCGAGGAAGAATTGATGATAAATTAACCTTTGACGCAAGTGTTTACGGATTGTATTATGATGATAAAATAGGAGAGTATCCAAAAGCAATTCCTGCAATTGTGAGATATCGTTCTAATATTGGGACAGCATTAACCTATGGTTTTGAAGCTTTGGTAGATTGGAATATTCAGAAGACATTTTTCCAAGATAAAGTTGATTTTATATGGAAACTATATTCAAATGTTGCCTTCACAGATTCTAAATATTTAAAATCGGATGTTCCTAATATTAAAGGGAAAAAGGTAGAATTCGTTCCGCTATATAACATTAAAACAGGAACGGGTTTGGGCTATAAAAACTTTATGACGAGTTTACAGTTTACGTATTTATCCAGTCAGTTTACAGATGCTTCAAATAATCCTACAAATGTAAACGATGGTGTTTATGGAATTTTCGGCCAAATTCCATCTTATTATGTAGTCGATTTATCGATGTCGTATAAATGGTGGAAATGGAAACTCGAAGCGGGAATCAATAATTTGACGGATAAAAGTTACTTTACCAGAAGAGCAACTGGTTATCCTGGTCCAGGTATTATACCGTCTGATCCAAGATATATTTATACCACTTTAGAGTTTGTGTTTTAGATAGAGATAATTTACAAAAAGGACTGCAAGGCCTACCGTCTGGACACAAATATTGGCCAGAATATTTAAACACGAATTTCACTAATTTCCACTAATCAATTCGTGGAAATTCGTGAAATTCGTGTTTAACTTTTTTACATATTGACCTGTAAAATGAGTGTAAATTCGCTTAAGCGGTGTCATTATTTATACTTGTGTCCACACGGTAACTGCAACGCAGCCTTTTTTAATTGTTTAAGGTTCAAAAGACTGTATACTTTTAACTAATTGGCTTTAAAGGACAAATGTATTAACCGACGCTTTATTTTTTATCCCTTTTTAAAACCAATTAATTTTCGGTATTTCTGCTCACTTTCTTCAAGGGCTACTTCCAGTTCTTTGTAATAGGTGATGTCTTTTATGTTAGCAACTGCTGCTATAACATAATTGTTTTCATCGATTATTGGTCTGCCGCTAATGACAACCCGTTTTTTAGTTTTAGTCTCTGAATCTTCAATTATTATTTCAACGTCATCAGTTGACTCTCCTTTTAAAGCTTTGTCTAGAGGAAGATTTTGGGCAGGAAAAACGGTTTTTTCGTCAGGATAATATAAATTATATTTAGTTGACCAATCCAGAGTAGTGGGGGCTGAGGAGTCTTGTTTAATCCCTATAATTTCTTCCGCCATATGATTGGATAAAACAATTCTTTTTTGGCTGTCAGTAACAATAATGCCCTCACCAATATTCTCTAATATCAATTTCAATTTTAATTCGTTAAGACGCACTAATTTATCGGCTTCTATTCTCTCGTCCTCCAGTTTTTTGCTTATTGAAATGTCTTTAACAAAAGCAATGAAAATGTATTTGCCTAATATGGTAGCTTGTGATACGGTCAGCTCAATATCAAACTCAATATTTTGTTTGTTAATTGCTGTGGTTTCAAATGTTTTATTAAGGATGGGTCCTTCGCCGGTGTCTATAAAATGTTGAAGCCCTTTTAAATGATTTTCTCGATGTTGTTTTGGCATAATTAATTCATGCATTTTTTTGCCTAAGGCTTCTATAATTGTCCATCCAAATATTTTTTCGGCTTGCGGATTCCATCTCATGATGATTCCTTCGTCATTTATTAGAATCAAAGCATCTGGAGCCTCGTTAAATATAGTTTGTAATTGCCCTTCGCTTTCTTTAAGTTTTTGTTCAGCAGCTTTGCGTTCCGTAATATCTCTCAGAATAGATTTATGCCCGGTTATCCTATTTCCTTCTCTTAACTGCATCACCGTTTGTTCTACCCATTTTAGTTCTCTTGATTTGGTAAGAATGGGAAAGGAAAATATGGTTTCATCTACTTTATTTTTAAATTGATTTAGATAGAACTCCGCCACACGCTCTTTCCACTCTGGAGCAACCAGCTCTGAAAAATGTTTTCCTATAAGTTCATCTTGAGTGTAACCAGTTAGTTTTTTGCAGGCAGGATTGATATAGGTAAAGTAACCTTTGTAATCAGAAGTATGCACTACATCACTTATGTTTTCAACAATTTCACGATATTTTTCTTCGCTTTTGCGAAGGGTTTCTATGGCTTCTGCCAGTTGGGCA
>NZ_JAYURN010000144.1:0-28063 GCF_043756175.1 Flavobacterium sp. | reverse complement strand
ATGACAAGAGAACTCTAACATTGCGCTCATTAAGTAACTTACAAGTCTTTAATTATCCTAATATTGTGTATGTTGAAGATCCAATATCGAAAACACTTAAAGCGAATATTTATTTGACTTCAAAAACAAAATTTCATTTTGATGCCAATGCCGATTTTACGAGATCTAACATTCAAATTTTTGGTATAACGGGAGGCTCAGCCGTTTCTATACGTAATCTTTTTAGAGGTGCAGAAACATTACAAATAGGATTTCATGGTAATATTGGTTCCTCAAATGACCCAACAATTGCAGAAAACAGATTTTTTAATATCTCAGAAGTTGGAGCTGATTTGAGATTAACTTTTCCTAGAATATTTCTGCCCTTCAATACGGATAAAATCATTTCTAAAAGCATGATACCGTCCAGTAATATTAGTATTGGATTTGCAAAACAAACAAATATTGGTTTAGATAAAGAGAATCTAACCGCTGCCATAAATTATAATTGGACACCAAAGAAAAACACAACAGCAAAGTTCGATTTAGTAAACATTCAGTATGTAAAAAACGTTAATATTGACAATTATTTTAATGTATACAGTTCCACCTATAATCGATTAAATAGCTTAGCAAAAATATACAACAATAACGATATTGATCTTACTAAAGAAGATGGTGGTGCTGATAATTTTATCAATAGTGTATTAACCAATCAATACCCTTTATTAACTCCAACTACAGACGATTATAAATCGATAAAAAGCATCAAAGAAAGAAAAGACCGACTTACTGAAAACAATTTAATTTTTGCAGCAAATTATAGTTATTCGAAAGATTCGAAATCTGATTTTTTTGATAAAGAATTTTATAGCTTTAGAGGGAAATTAGAAAGCGCTGGAAACTTGCTTTCAGTAACTTCTAAACTTTTTAAAGAGCCTAAAAACGATGACGGAACTAGAAATGTTTTCGGATTACAATATTCGCAGTATATAAAAGGAGAATTCGATTATGTCAAAAATTGGGATTTAACAAACGGGAAGACAATAGCTGTTCGAAGCTTTTTTGGAATAGCTATCCCATATGGTAATTCCGAATCGATTCCTTTCGCAAGAAGTTATTTTGCTGGAGGATCTAACGACAATAGAGCGTGGCAATCTTATAGTTTAGGTCCAGGAAGTTCTGGAGGCCTAAACGATTTTAACGAAGCCAATATGAAAATTGCGTTAAATGCAGAGTTTAGATCCAAATTATTTGGAAATTTAAATGGTGCTCTTTTTGCCGACTGTGGTAACATTTGGAATGTTTTAGACAATGAAACCGATGAAACTAAAGTTTTTTCTGGAATTTCTTCACTAAAAAGCTTAGCCTTGGGAACAGGATTCGGATTTAGATATGATTTCAAATTCTTTTTAGCACGACTAGACTTTGGTTTCAAAACCTATAATCCCGCAAAACCAGAAACTCAAAGATGGTTTAAAGAATTAAATTTGAGTAAAACTGTACTAAATATTGGTATAAACTATCCGTTCTAAAAGTAAATTTGTAATTTTGTAAATCTTAAAAAACTAAAAAAATGGCGCATAATATAAAATCAGGCGTAGCTACAGGAGATCAGGTTCAAGAAATTTTTAATTATGCCAAACAAAAAGGTTTTGCATTACCTGCTGTAAATGTAGTAGGTTCAGACACTGTAAATTGCGTTTTAGAAACCGCAGCAAAACTAAACGCTCCTGTAATCATTCAGTTTTCTAATGGAGGAGCACAATTTAATGCGGGTAAAGGATTGTCTAATGCAAATGAAAAATCAGCAATCGCAGGCGGAATAGCAGGCGCAAAACACATACATACATTAGCAGAAGCTTATGGCGCAACCGTGATTCTTCATACTGACCATTGTGCGAAAAAACTATTGCCTTGGATAGATGGTTTGCTTGATGCTTCCGAAAAACATTTTGCTGAAACTGGAAAACCATTATATTCTTCGCACATGATAGATTTGTCTGAAGAACCAATCGAAGAAAATATCGAAATTTGTAAAGCCTATTTAACTCGAATGAGTAAAATAGGAATGACTTTAGAAATCGAATTGGGAATTACAGGTGGTGAAGAAGATGGTGTAGATAACTCAGACGTAGATAGCTCGAAATTATACACACAACCTGAAGAAGTAGCATATGCTTACGAAGAATTACTAAAAATATCTCCTCGTTTTACTATCGCTGCCGCTTTTGGAAATGTACATGGTGTTTACAAACCAGGAAATGTAAAATTGACACCAAAAATTTTGAAAAATTCTCAGGATTATGTGCAAAACAAATTCAATACAGGTATAAATCCTGTTGATTTTGTTTTCCATGGTGGTTCAGGATCTACATTGGAAGAAATTAGAGAAGCCATTTCTTATGGTGTTGTAAAAATGAATATTGATACCGATTTACAATTCGCTTTTACCGAAGGAATTCGCGATTATATGGTGAAAAATATCGATTATCTAAAAACCCAAATAGGTAGCCCAGATGGACCAGAATCTCCAAACAAAAAACACTACGATCCAAGAAAATGGCTTCGTGAGGGAGAAATAACTTTCAATACAAGATTAGAACAGGCTTTTGCCGATTTGAATAACGTAAATACATTATAATTAACAATTGATAATTGACAATCTATAATTATTAATTGTCCATTATCCATTATCCATTAAACATATGAGTTGGTTTAAAAGAAAAGAAAAAGGAATTACTACAGCTACCGAAGATAAAATGGATGTCCCAAAAGGACTTTGGTACAAATCACCTACAGGAAAAATTGTTGATGCCGATGAGCTTGCAAGAAACCTTTGGGTAAGTCCAGAAGACGATTTTCATGTTCGAATAGGAAGCGCCGAATATTTTCAGATATTGTTTGACGAAAACGAATTTACTGAACTAGATGCAAATATGACCTCTAAAGATCCTCTAGGATTTGTAGATACAAAAAAATATGCGGACCGTTTGGTAGATGTCATGCATAAAACAAAGTTAAAAGATGCTGTTCGTACTGCCGTAGGGAAATCGAAAGGGCGTGACTTAGTGGTTTGTTGTATGGATTTTGCCTTTATTGGTGGCTCTATGGGAGCTGTTGTAGGAGAAAAAATCGCGAGAGGAATAAACCATTCTATCAAAAATAACATCCCATTTGTGATGATTTCCAAATCAGGTGGCGCTCGTATGATGGAAGCTGCTTATTCATTAATGCAATTAGCAAAAACCTCAGCAAAACTAGCGCAACTTGCCGAAGCAAAAATCCCGTACATCTCGTTATGTACCGATCCAACAACTGGAGGAACAACCGCTTCTTATGCCATGTTAGGCGATGTAAACATTTCTGAGCCAGGTGCACTTATTGGTTTTGCCGGCCCTCGTGTAGTAAAAGACACAACTGGAAAAGATTTGCCAGAAGGTTTTCAAACTGCCGAATTTGTCTTAGAACATGGTTTCTTAGATTTTATTACACCAAGAAAAGAACTAAAAGACAAAATAAATTTATACTTAGATTTAATTTTGAATAACGAAGTTAGATAAAACCAAAAAAACCTGTTTCAATTGAAACAGGTTTTTTTATGTGCTTACTTCTCGCTTTCTATCCAAGCATTAATTTTCTTCTCTAGTAAAGCCAACGGCATCACGCCAGACTCTAGCACTTTCTGGTGAAAAACTTTAATATCAAACTTTTCTTTTAGTTCCATTTGTGCTTTTTTACGCAACTCTATAATTTTAAGTTGTCCGATTTTATATGACAAGGCTTGCCCCGGAATTGCCATATAGCGCTCAATTTCTGAGGTGATACTTGCTTCGCTTTCCGCTTCATTTTCCAAAGAATATTTAATCGCTTGCTCACGCGTCCATCCTTTACTATGCAAACCAGTATCTACAACCAAACGAATCGCTCTATGCATTTCATTACCTAACATCCCAAAATATTGATAAGGGTCATTATACAATCCTAATTCTTTTCCTAAACTCTCAGTATACAATGCCCAACCTTCTCCGTAAGCACCAAACCAATTGAATCTTCTGAAATCTGGCAATTCCTTATTTTCTTGTTGCAGTGAAACTTGGAAATGATGACCAGGAATCGCTTCGTGTAAAAATAAATCTTCATCACCATAATAATTATACGTACTTACATCTGAAATTGGAACGTAAAAAATACCCGGACGTGTTCCGTCTACAGTTCCTTGAACGTATTCTGCGCTAGCTGTTTTTTCTCTAAAAGCTTCTGTTCTTCTTATTTCAAATGCAGTTTTCGGTTGAAGCGAAAACAATTTATCTACATTGGGTTTAATTCTTTTATAAATCGATTCAAAATTCGCTATGACTTCTTCCGGTTTTTTAAATGGCATCAATTCCTTACGATTGCGGACATGATCAAAAAATTCTACGATGGTTCCTTTAAAACCAACTTTTTCTTTTACTTTTTCCATTTCAGCTTTCAAACGCGCAACTTCTTTCAACCCTAATTCGTGTATTTCTTCAGGTTTCATATTGGTTGTTGTCCATTGTTTTGCATAAATCGCATATAATGATGCTCCGTTAGGCAAACTTCCAATTCCGCTTGTATTTCTTGATGCTGGAAGATATTCTGTTTTAAGAAACATTGCCATTGCTTTATATTTTGGCATCAATTTTTCTGAAATAATTTTCGAATAATCATTTTTCAATGCTGTTTTTACTTCATCAGAAAAACTAACTGGCATTATTTTTATCGATGAATAAAATAAATTGTCTTCTACATTTGGTGTAATCTGTTCTTGAAATTGCGGAATTACTTTCTCGGTCAATGCTTTAGGTAATACCATTCCTTTTTTAATTCCTTTTTTCATGTAAACCATAGCAGAATCTAGCCAAATACTATAAGTATCCATTCTTTTTAAGAAATTACGATAATCTTTTTCGGTTTTAAAAGGTTGTGCAGCTGTACCGCTAGCAAATTGTGACATGGTTAGATGTGTTCCCCAAAACTGATGAATAGGCATCAAATTTCCTTCTTGCTTCAACAAATCTTTTCCAACTGAAGTTTCCCATTTGATAATTTCGTAACTAATTTTTTCTTCATCAGATAATTTCTCAGAATCAATTTCTAATAATTCTTTTTCATATTTATCGTAAAAATTATTTTGCTTTTTTATATAACCATCAGTCATTTCTAACTGCAACTGATCGTTATAATCATTAAACCCATTTAAAGTTGCATCAAGAGGACTTAATTCATTTTTTCCTTTGAAATAATTCTCCGTGATGGTTTTAAAATCTTGCACTTTTTTATCGGATTTACAACTAATAAAAAACAACGTTGTCATTAATATTGAAAATAATAAGAATGGTTTTTTCATAATAAATATATTTTTTGAATGTAAAGCTACTAAAATTGAAATAATTTAAAATAAAAACACATTAAACTTATCATTATTTTAAGTTTAATGTGTTCAAAAATAGATTGTTATTTTAAAAATTTATCCGTGATAAACTCTAGATGAAATTATTTTCCCGTTTCTAACTTCTAGCACTTCTGCCACAAGCAAATCTTCTTCGTTTGAGACTTGACGAATATATTCCATAAAAACCCTGTCAGAATTTGCCGTGAGAGATTTTACTTTATAATGCAAACTTGGCAACCTATCAAAAGCGTCTTGCCACCATACTCTCATGGCTTCTTTGCCAACTACCAAACCTTTGGTTTCTGGTTGATGTATTTTTAATTTTGGACTAAAATGTTCTGCTTCGTCATCATAAAGCGCTAATAATTTTTCAAGTTCTTTACTGTTGAAGGTTTCGAACCAACGAAATGCTATAGATTGTAATTGCTCTGGTGTCATATATTTGTTTTAAACACAAAATCCGCGAAGGTTTTCTCAAAGTCACTAAGATTTTACTCTTTTGTGTACCTTACAAAAACCTTTGCAGACTATATGCTTATTTATTATGTGTTTTTTAAATTGATAATTTCTTGTTCAGTCAAGAAACGCCAATTTCCTCTTGGTAAATTCTTTTTAGTTAATCCTGCAAAAGAAACTCTGTCTATACGAAGGACATCATATTTGAAGCTTTCAAAAATAGCACGAACAACTTTTACGTTTGACGTTTTTAGTTTTAATCCAATTTCACTTTTAGCTTCGTTTTCGATATAGCTTACGTCTTCTACAAAAACACGGTGACCATCAATAACCAATCCTTTGTTTATTTTTTCTAAATCTTCAAATTTTAAGTTTTTATCTAGCGAAACTTGGTATATTTTTGATGATTTTTGGCTTGGCAAACTAAATTTACGAATCATATCCGTATCATTTGTAAATAATAACAAACCAGTTGTGTTTTTGTCCATTCTTCCTACTGCAGCAATTTTTGAATTGGTAGAACCTCTTACAAGTTCTAAAACGTTACGATTTTCCTGACCTTCGTCGAAAGCTGTAGTAAAGTTTTTAGGTTTGTTTAGTAATATGTATTCTTTCTTTTCTGGTGTAAGTACCGATCCGTCGAAGTTTACGACATCACCTGGTTTTACCATATAACCCATTTCGATAACAGGAATTCCGTTTACTTTTACGTTACCTGATTGTATGTAAATATCGGCATCACGACGCGAACACGCTCCTGAATTAGAAATGTATTTATTCAAACGTATTTCGTCTTTCACCTTTGGTCTTTTAGGTGCTTGATTTGGCTTTTTCTCTATTTTATTTGGGTCGACTGCTTCAACTTTTGTTGTAGGTTTTACTTTTTTTGGACCTTGGGCACGCTTTGCCATCGCTGGTTTTGGCTTGTTAGAACTTGGACGAGTACTGTTTGGTCTCGCGCCACTTCCTTTTTTATTGCCTCCTGAATTATTCATAACTTTGTATTTACTTCTTCTCTTGAGTCTTATGACCACAAGTTTGCAAAGATAGTGTTTCTTTATTTGATAATGAAATTAGGAAATGTATAGTTTGTTTTTTAGCCCTGATAGTAGTAAAAATCCTTTTGTTTTTTCCTTTAAAAAATAAAAGATTGCAACGGATAGCAGGATTGGCTCCTAAAAAATTATAATTTCAGTAATGCTTTTCCGTTTATTAATACCGAAGGATTTATCAGAACAATGCAAAAAACGCCTGCAACGATAAGGATTTTTAGTACTACATGAAGTTGTACATAATCGGGTTGTGTTTGGGATTTCCAGAGTTTGAGTAGAAAGAAAATCAAAATCATTAAACTGATATAAAAATATAAATCCATATAACCTACGTCATATTTTTCGATTAAAATATAAACCGGAATGACAGTCGAAATAGTTAAAATAGTGATGATTTGTTTGGAAATTCGCTCTCCGAAACGAACGGGAATGGTTTGGTAATTATTTGCGATATCTCCTTTTATATTTTCTAAATCCTTGATCATTTCTCTAATAAATATGAGTAAAAACAAAAACATGGCGTGTGCAAAAATAACATGATAGAAATTTTTGAAATATAATAAAATACCGAAAAATGGCAAAACTGCAAGTAATGAAGCCGTAAGATTTCCAACAATTGGATATTTTTTTAGTTTGTGTGAATAAAACCAAATTAAGAAAATATAAGTCGCAAAAAACAGGGCCGCTCGAAAAGAAATGAATAGTGCAAGGGCTGTTACAAGGAAATTTAACACAAAATAAACTTGCAATTTTGTCGTCTGACTAACCAATCGATCTAACCTAGTTTTATTGGGTCTATTGATTAGATCTTTTTCGGAATCGTAAAAATTATTAATGATATAACCTGATGCAATAGTTAATGTAGATGCAAAAACGAGAATAAACAAACGCCAATCCAAAATAACATCGAGTGCTCTTTTTTCGGGTGAAAGGATAAATATTGACGATAAATATTGTGCTAAAACAATGATTGGAATATTATAACCACGCACCACAGAAAACAAACTGAAGATTTTGATTAAGAATAATTTTGATTTGCGTTTTAGCATTTATTAAGCCGAAAGTTGTAAAGTTTATAAAGTAATTAAAACTGATAAACTACTTCCAATTTATAATCTTTTAGAGACTTTTTTGCTTTTTCTAAATCTTGGGTAAATCCTAAAATATAACCGCCACCACCAGAACCACAAAGTTTTAAATAGTAATCATTTGAATCGATACCACGTTGCCAAAGTCCGTGAAACTGCTCTGGAATCATGGGTTTGAAATTGTTTAAAACTACCTTAGACAGTTTCTTTGTGTTTGCAAATAATGATTTGATGTCACCACCCAAGAAATTTTCTACACAAGCATCGGTGTGTTTTATAAACTGTGATTTTAGCATTTTTCGGAAGCCTTCTTCTTTTAAGCTTTCCATAAAAATGTTAACCATTGGCGCAGTTTCTCCAACAATTCCTGAATCTAACAAGAAAACAGCTCCTTTTCCGTCTAGGCTTTGCGTAGGAATTCCTGTCGCTTCGATATTGTCTTTAGAATTGATTAGAATTGGAATACTCAAATAACTATTTAAAGGATCTAGTCCCGAACTTTTTCCGTGGAAAAAATTCTCCATTTGAGAGAAAATATTTTTAAGCGTTAATAATTTTTCACGCGTCAAATTCTCTAAAACTGTGATTTTATCATTAGCATATTTGTCATAAATTGCCGCAACTAAAGCACCACTACTTCCTACTCCGTATCCTTGTGGAATACTAGAATCAAAGTACATTCCGTTTGCGATATCGCTATTTAAACTTTCTATATTGAAGGTTACTAATTGTGGCTGTTCTTCTTGTAAAGTAGCTAAATGAGAAGCTAATTTTTTTAAATTCTCATTAGACTTTATCGCTTCAACAGAAGGATTTTCGTCAGATTTCAATGCTCCATTATAAAAATTATAAGGGATAGACAATCCTTTTGAATCACGAATAATTCCGTACTCTCCAAAAAGTAATATTTTTGAGTAAAATAATGGTCCTTTCATAAATTAATTGATAATTGACAATGAATAATTGATAATTATTTGTTTTTTGACGTATTAATGATACTTGTTAGTATTTTCAATATTTCAACAATTTTATTTTTTATATTTTGAAATTCAGTTTCTGATAAATATTTTGTTTCAAATAACAAATCTAACCAATATTCTGTTTCATTTGCTTCTTTTAATGAAATTGATAATTTATGAATAAAATCGGCCTTACTTTGAGCGTGTTCAGCTTCTCTAATATTTGCACCTATCGATGTTCCTGAACGAAGTATTTGTTTTGATAAAACAAACTCTTTCTTCTCAACTAAAACTTTATAAAGATAAACGATTTCTACTGCAAATTCGAAAGATTTTTCTTTAATCACATTTCTCTTCTCTATACTCATTATCAATTGTTAATTATCCATTATCAATCGACTACCAAATCCAATTTCGTCACAAATATACTGACCATTTTGACAATAGCCAACTAATTCGTCCTTAATAAATTGCAAAATTATCTCTTTATTATTTTCAGGATACAAAACATGAACATTAGCTCCAGCATCTAATGTGAAACAAACTGGGATATTGTTTTCGCTTCTAAATTTCCAGATTTTATTAATAATTTCTAAAGTATTGGGTTTCATCAGAATAAAATAAGGCATCGAAGTCATCATCATAGCGTGTAAAGTCAAGGCTTCGCTTTCTACAATTTTGATAAATTCGTCAAGATTTCCGTTTTCTAAAACCGTTTTAATTTTAGCTAAATTTTCGTGTGCTTGCTCGAATCTCCTTGCTGCATAAGGATGATTGTGCATCAAATCATGCCCAACGGTGCTAGAAACTTGCTTTTCACCTTTATCTACTAATAAAATTGTATCTTGATAGTTTTTAAAATTATCATGAATTGTTGATGGAAATTCAATTCCAAATAAATTCGAACTTCCAGTAATTGTATGGTTTTCTCCCCATACCACAACACTTCCTTTTACGCTCCTACAGGCGCTTCCTGAACCTAATCGAGCTAGAAAAGAGGCTTTCTGGTAAAAATATTCTTCGGTAATTGAAGGGCTTAAAACTCTTTCTAAACTCATAATAGTCATTGCCAAAGCTGCCATTCCTGATGCAGAAGAGGCTATTCCAGAACTATGCGGAAAAGTATTTTGAGTATCAATCGTAAAATGATAATCTTTTAGAAATGGGCAATAAGATTCAATTCGTTCGAAAAATTTTTGAATTTTGGGTTTGAACTCTTCTTTTGGTTTACCTTCAAATAACAAATCGAATGAAAAATTATTATTGTTTTCTTTTTTGATAAAAGAAAATTTGGTAATTGTTTTACAATAATTCAACGTAAAACTTATAGACGGGTTCGCCGGAATCTGGTTATCTTTCTTTCCCCAATATTTTACCAAAGCAATATTACTGGGTGAACTCGACTCGAAACTTCCATTTTCTATAGTAATAAGTTGATTATTTATCACAAAATCTTTTTCGGAAATCATATTTTAAAAATTTTTACAAAGATACTTTTTTTGCTAATTCTTTGTTTTTTAAAATAGATTATTATTTATTTGTTAAAAATAACTCATCATTCATTTTGAAAAAAGCTAATTTAACCAAAATCATCATCTCCGTATCCGTTTGTGTCCTTATCGGATTTTTGTCAAGTTTTGCGACACGGTCTTCTGTAAATACTTGGTTTCTTACTCTTGAAAAACCTTTTTTTAATCCCCCTAGTTGGGTTTTCGCTCCCGTTTGGACAATCTTATATATCATGATGGGATATAGTTTTGCTATAGTTTGGAGTAATGATAGTAAAAGTAGAAGGAGTAAAGAAATCATTAGAAAAGCGATGGTGCTTTTCGGAATTCAATTAGGTCTAAATTCGCTCTGGTCAATTTTATTCTTCGGATTATGCAATCCGTTTTTAGCTTTAGTAGAAATTTTACTGCTTTGGCTAATGATTTTTGAAACCATAAAAGCTTTTAGTAAAATAGATGATTTCGCATCAAAACTACTTCTACCCTATTTGGCTTGGGTTAGTTTTGCTACTATTTTAAATGGAAGTATTTGGTTTATGAATTCTTAATTTTCAGATACTGAATTCGCCACAATAAAACCGCTTGTCCAAGCATTTTGAAAATTAAATCCTCCAGTAATCGCATCAATATTTACTATTTCGCCCGCAAAATAAAGACTTGGTAAGACTTTACTTTCCATAGTTTTAAAATTTATTTCTTTTAAATCGATTCCGCCAGCTGTCACAAATTCTTCCTTAAAAGTGCTTTTTCCATTCACTTGAAATTCAGCATTCGTGAGTTGATTGGTCAAATTTGTGAGTTGATTTTTTGTTAAATCTGCCCATTTTCCTTCAATGTCAATTTGAGAAGCTAATACAACACTTTCCCATAATCGATTAGGAATATCAAACGGTGATTTTTTAGAAACTGCTTTCTTTGAATGTTCGAGTTTTAATTCTCTTAAAATTGTTGCAGTATCTTCGAATGTTTTATCGTTTAACCAATTAACTACAATAGCAAACTGATATTTTTTGTCGGCCAATTCTCTAGCTCCCCAAGCTGAAAGTCTTAAAATTCCTGGCCCAGACATTCCCCAATGCGTAATGAGCAAAGGACCAGAAGCTTCAAGCTTTGAGTTTTTGACTTTTACAGAAGCCAATGCTGAAAGTCCCATTAAATCTTTAATTCTACTATCTTTAATATTAAAAGTAAACAAAGACGGAACAGGCTCGACAACTGAATGTCCTAAGTTTTGAAGCATTTCCCAAATTTTAGGATTACTTCCTGTAGTCATTATTATTTTTTTGCAAGCAAATGTTTCGTGATTGGTTTCTACTTTCCAAAAAGCATCACTTTTGAAAATAGACTGCACACTTTGACCAGTTAACACATCTATTCCCAACTTTTTTGTAGCTGTTAGAAAACAATCTATAATGGTTTGTGAGGAATTAGAAACAGGAAACATGCGTCCATCGTCTTCAATTTTGAGTTCGACTCCGTGTTTTTCGAACCAATCGATAGTATCTCCCGAGCAAAACTGATGAAATGGTCCACGAAGTTCTTTTTCGCCACGAGGATAAAATTTGACCAAATCATTTGGCACAAAACAAGCGTGCGTTACATTGCAACGACCACCACCAGAAATTCTGACTTTAGTTAAAACTTCTTGTCCTCGCTCTAGAATTGCTACTTTGGTTTTCGGATTGTTTTCGACAATATTGATGGCTGCAAAAAATCCTGCAGCACCACCGCCAATTATAATTATATCGTATTTTGAATTCATTATATTTTATCTGGGAAATCGGAAATTATACCATCAACAAGCAATGATTTGACAAAGGTAATATCTTCTGGGGAATTTACTGTCCAAGTATGAATTTGAAATCCTTCGTTATGCATCAATTTTACATTTTCTGGATTTAGTAATTTAAAATATGGATTGACACTAAATGCTTTAACTTCTTTTGCAAAAGTCAAGGCGATTTCGATAGAATCTTCAGATAAAACACCTATTTTAATTTTCTTATTTTTTTGTGAAACAATTTCTAGATTAGCCCAAAGAAAACTAGAAATCATGAAATTTTCGTAATCCCAATTGTTTTCAGAAACATACTTTTCTATTAAATCAATTACTTTTTCGGCTGAATCATTACTTTTTAATTCGATATTCACGAAAAAGTTATGATTCATCAAATCTAAAACTTCGGTTAATGTCGGAATTCCGAATTGCTTTAATTCTACGGAAGTGAAATCTTTCACAAAACCGTTTCCATTTGTAGTCCTATCGATAGTTTCGTCATGAATAACCATAATCTCTCCATTGGAACTTAAATGCACATCGAGTTCGATTCCGTCAACGATTAAATCTATTGCTTTTTGGAATGAAGCCAAAGTATTTTCGGCTACATATCCTTTTGCGCCGCGATGTCCTATTTTTATCATAAAATTATTCTACAATTAGGATTTTATATTCCCAAGGATTAAAATTTAATTTCTGATTCTTTGTGAACTCTATTTTTTCACCTGACATATAATCGGTAAAAAATCCCTCGATTGGAATTGTAAATGATTTGTTTGATTTTGATAGATTACCAATAAAAATAACTTTTTTGTCTTTTTTTACTCTTTCGAAAGCAAGAACATCAACATCATTAGAAGTTAACAAACGATTGTAGGAAGCTGGATTTTTTCCGCCGTTTAAAGCTTCATTTTCTGTTTTTAGTTTACCTAATTTCTCATATACAGCCATCATTTTCCCAACCGTATGAGGAATCGTGTCTTTTTCGTATAATGGTAATCTTTTATTCGAATCATATTCTTGTCCGTTATAAATTAACGGCATTCCCGGCATCACATAAGTAAGCGCAGCAAAGGTTTCGGCAGCATTCCCTAATCTTTCGTATTCGGTTCCGTTCCAAAAATTCTCGTCATGATTGGATGTGAAATTCATATTAATATCATCTTTTTGATACAATGAATCATTCTTTTTGATAAGATTATCAAAATCTTTTGCGGTTTTTTCTCCTTTTACAATTTCATTAAAAATGTAATGAGATTCCCAACCATATTGCATGTCGAAAGCGTTTGCCATCAACTTAGGTTTTTGAGCTTGCATTAACATGAAAACAGGTTTGATTTTATTTAATACAGTTCTTGTACTTTCCCAAAAATATGTTGGAATTTCGGCAGCTAAATCACAACGAAAACCATCAATATTATAAGTTGTAAGCCAATATTTCATTTCATCGAGCATTGCTTTGCGAAGATTTGGGTTATTATAATCTAACTCAGCAACGTCATTATTGTCTTGCGATATCTTTATATTACCTTCTTTATCGTGCGCATAATATTCCGCATGTTGCATAACCCAAGCATGATCAAAAGCGGTGCGATTGGCAACCCAATCTATAATGACATAAATACCGTTTTTGTGGGCTGTTTTTATGAGTTTTTGCAAATCAGCTTTAGTTCCAAAATCAGAATTTATACTTCTGTAATCTTTGACTGAATAAGGATTTCCGAGATATTTCTTCTTTTCTATCGAATCAGCAATTTCATCAACACCAGAATTAATTGTTGCTTTTCGGTTTTTGATACCAATTTCGTGAATTGGCATAAGCCAAAGGATTTTTACACCTAATTTTTTAAGTTTTGAAATGTCTTTAGTAAAGGCATTAAAAGTTCCTTCAGGCGAATATTGTCGAATGTTTGCTTCATAAATAACAGCATTTTCTTCTATTTTTGGTGATATTGATGCAATTTCTAATTTTTTTTCTGCTGTGATTTTTGGCTCTTCTTTTTTACAATTGATGAAAAAAGAAAAAAGGAATACTATTACAACTAATTTTTTCATGCTTAACTTATTTTGTCTTTTGAATAAAAACGTCAAAAATACAATTTAATCATAATAAAATTTGAATATCTTAAAAACAAAAATGGTCACGACATACGTGACCATTTTATAATTTTAAATATGATGATTAGTTTCCTTGCTCATCATCGATATAGGTTTTGTTTCCGTTTTTATTAATGTAGTATCTTCCGCCACGAGGTCCAGTAAAAACTTTCTTTCCGTTATACTCTCCAGTTACTTTGTCTGTTGTATTAGGATTTGCTTTTTCGGTTGAAACTCTTTCTTTTTTAGCAACAGTTTTTGTTGCTTTTACCCTAGTTTCAGATGTTTTTGTTTTAACTTCTTTTGCAGGTTTAACTGCTTTTTCTTCGGCAGATACTTTAGTAGTTTTAGTTTTTGACTTGTTAGACTCAGCTTTAGTTTTAGTTATCGCTTTATTAGATTCGCCTTTCACTTTTGCATCAGCTTTATTGGCTTCTGTTTTGGTTTTAGCTTTTACTGAAGTTTCTTTTTTTGCTTTAGCATCTTCAGCTTTTTTTACTTTTGCAGCTTCTTTTTTTGCATCCGCTTTTTCTTTTGTTGCAGCTTTTTTATCTTCTGCTTTTTCTTTTTTAAGAGCTTCTTTTTTAGCGTCAGCTTTTTCTTTAGCTTTCCTTACTTTTTCAGTTTTGGCTTTTTGAGCCGCTGTTTCTGTTTCTTGAGCAAAAAAGCTATTTGAGAAAACAAAAACCATACATAACAATAAGATTTTTTTCATGATTTGATTAGTTTTATAGTTTTATTATTTAAAATTAGTGATTTTTTTACAAAAAGCATGCCTAAACTTAAAAATAAGCTCTCAATTGGATATTTCCCGTGTGAATTGTATTTGTTGTTTCGCTTTTTCTTCCCAAATAATTAATGTTAATATCTAAATATTCCGTCAAATTCTTTTGTAACAACAAGCGCCAAGTCATATTTTTTCCGGGTTGTAATCCTTCTAACATTTGGAAAGCAACTGGAGAAAATTCGTCACCAATAAATTTGTTATCAAACCATGAAAATTCGCCGTTTATAGTTAGTTTCTTTTCGCTTGAAAAACTAAACGAAGTCCCGAATTTGTTTTGTTTTAATGATTCGTTATCACCTAATTTATTGTCTTTGTTTTGCCTTTCATAAAAAACATCTAAACTCGCATTTTTAGAAAACAAATAAGAAATTTTTGGTTCTAATTGATTGCCTTTTATTTCGAAATTTCTACTCGCATAATTCTCGGAATTGTTACTGGTTTCAGATATTTTTCCAGACAAAGTAAACAACCAATATTTTTTTAGTAAATGATCATATTGCAGCTGATGCGATGCGTTTTTTGCTTCTTGTTCGCCCGAAGATTGCAAGTTTTTTAGTTTATTAGAAATAAAAGTATAGGTTACCGAATTATTTTGCTTACCTCGATTGTAAAATAAACTGTTGCGAATACTCGAATTTAATCCCAATAAATTTTGGCTATTTGTCGAAAATGGATTCAAATCGAAATTATCATTTTCTCGTTTTATTTTTCTCTCTATTAAGTAGGAAGATTGATTATAAAAATAAGACAACATTTTTTTAAATCCTGTAGAATTTTGCCATTGCGTTGGACTTAGAGTAAGCGATTGCGAAAATTTATTTTGATGCGTTTTGATGAAAATCTGATTAGGAAGAAATATTTTTACATATTTCGCTTGGTCTGGGAAAGGCGCGATTTCAAACTCTTCAATTTCCTGAATTCCGTTTCCATTATAATCATTCCAAGCATAAATTCCTTTTCCGGGATCTACTTCCAGAAAACTAAATTCTTGTTGCGGAATCGCTCCAGAAGTCGTTTCGTATGCTGTTGTAGATTGAATTAATTGATTAAAAAAACGATCATTATACAACAATCTAGAATTTAATGACGGTTCGCTACCACGAATTGGATCTTCAAATTTCAAGTTTCTGTAATTGACAAAAACTGATAAATCGCTTTTCTCCGTTTGAATTAATTTCGATTTTAAATAATAGGATTGTGATGTGTTTACACGTTTTAATATACCCAGTTGCAAACTATCATTTACACGTTTTAGATAACCCAATTCGACAAAAACTTTAGTCGAATCTCCTCTTCCTATAAGTGCTCCGTATTCAGAAAAACGTTGACTCAAATTAGAAAACTGATTGGTCAATTTTACTTTTTCTTGGTTATTTTCAAATCGAAAACTACCACCAATCCAATTTTTATTAAAATGATATTTTGTTTGTGTTTGGTTTCTAATAAACTTGGAAGTTGAAATATTCCCATCGCTGTTTAGAAAACTTCCATCGTTAGAAAATAACCAGTTTTTATGTTTAAAATAGCCCGAAATGACATGACGATTTCCTGAAAAACTTTCTGAGAAATCTAATTTTTCGAACTGATATTTCCAGTTAGATTTTCCTGCCAAAGAAAATAACAATCCTGATGTAACAAAACTCTGGTTTCCTAACGGATTTGATAAATTCCAATCACGGTCAAATTCGATAGTAAATAATCGTTCGATAGTTTTGAAATTTTTCTGAATAAGTTGATAATTTCCAAACACATCAACTTGCCATTTTTTGGATAACAATCGTTGTTTGAAGTTTAATTTTCCTGCTAAACCTTGATTGTCATTTTCATCAATTCCTGAAAAAAGATTTTTATCATTGTTGCTAATTCCAACTTCAAAATCGACAGTTGTTTTTTCGCTAGGATTATATTTTCCTAAAACAGTAGCAATTTGAATCTTTGTTGGGGCAATTAATCTAATTATTGGTTCGTAATTTCCTTGTGGAATTCCAGCAATTGGCGCAATATATTTGAAAACTCTTCCGTTTGTAATTGTGTTCGAAACAATATAATTCCCTTGATTATTACCCACAAAACTAAACTTTACACTATACAAAACATCGAGTGAATTAGTAGAATATTCAAAAGTTTCTATTAAACTTACCATTACTTTTTTGTACAAAATTTTGTTATCAGAATACACATCTAACACTGCCGAAGAAGCATTCATAGCATTTTGATTGTCACCAGCCATAACTAATATTTGAGCTTGTTCTGGCGATAAATTTTGTTGCAAAGATTGATTTTTCACATCGTTTTCAGAATATAAATAACCGCCTAAACTCCATTTTTCTTCTTCGTGATTTGCGCCAACATAAGTTACAAATCTCGTGTAATTCCTGTCCGAAAACTGATATTCAATCGTAATTCTCATTTCGGAAGTGATGGGAAAAAGTGAAGTGAAAATAATTTCTCCTGCATTATAATCGATGGTGTATTGATTGTTTTCGCCTCGTTTTAGTAAAATTCCATTTACATAAACTCGTTCTGAACCCGAAATTACCAGTATATACAATTCTCCATTTGGCCCTTTTAGTTTGTATGGCCCTTGATTTCCTTCTTGTCCTATAAAATTACTTTTTGCATATTGTCCGCGAACAATCGCTCCAGAGGCATAAATTTCGGTTTTCTTTTCAGGTGTTCCTAAAGTAAATTGGGCAGACAAACCTTGTACTTTTTTATTAAAATTCAGAAATCTAGATTTTCTGTTCTCTAAAAATAAATCTCCGGCACGAACGCTCCATTTGTCTGAAAAAAGTTCGATAAAAATCTGATCAAATTCGTCTAATTTTTGAGAATATCCACCTTCTTGTAATGGGATATTACTATCTTGAATAGAAGCTCTCAAACTTACTTTGTCTGATAATTTTCCTGTGATTTGAAGGTCTAAATTCGAATTTACTGATGTGTTTTGATTATTTCCAATAGTAATTCCTCGTGAGATACTTCCCGTAGTTGTAAGTCCCTCTAATGGTGTGAATTTTTTGAAACTATCATTAGAAACTTTGTATAAATTCCCCAGACCATTATCGTTATTTACAACTCGACTTTTGTCGTATATAGTGTATTCTTTAGTTAAATAATCTGGAAATTTTAAATAACGTACGGTTAGTGTATCGGAAGTTATGTAATTGTTTTTGAATGCTAATAAACCTTTAGAGAAGTTTACTTTGTAAAAACTAGTATCGATAGTTTCTCCTTTGGCATCAAGTAATTTAAAAAAACTAGCGTTTATACTTACGTTGTCTATTTGAATAGAATCTTTAGAAACAGTGATTTTTTTTGACTGATAAGGCGTATTGATTTCTTGAGCCAAAGAGTTTAGCGAAAAAAGTACAAGAAATTTAAATAGTAAAAAAAACTGCTTTTTAGACATATAGAAAAAACTCCAAAACATCAAAGATATTGTAATAAAAAGAAAAAAGCTATTTTAATATTTTGGAATTCTGTATAAATGCAATGGCTTATTTTAGTAGAGTAACATGACCTGATTTTGTGTGTTTTTTATCTACCGAAACCGTTACCGTACAAACCCCGCTAGAGCAACAACTAATTGAAGACGATACTGTTCTGGCTTTCACATTGCTTTTTACATTATATCCTGCTTTTCCTGCCGCCATTGAACTACTGCTACTACCACTATTAGACATTCCCCATGAAAAAGAGTAAATTTCAACACCGTCGTCATCTGAATCCTGATCTAAAACGTCTAGTGACAAATTACTTAATTGATAAGGCTTGTGTTGTCTTTTCCCTGATGATTGTCCCGTCGCAATATCTCTAGGTGATTTGATTTCTTTTGAGATTGATGCACTTGCTCTGGTCGGAGATTCTCTGACACTCATTGTTACAACTGTAGAAGCTGCCATTTCTTGCCAATCGTCTATAGCCATAGTCTTAGAAATCGTACAATCTCCTTTACCTGTCATTACGATTAATGGTTCTGAATCATTAGGAAAAACAATAGCACAAGTGCCATCTCCTGATTTACTTTCGTAAATTTTAATTCTATTATCTTGAGCAAAGACAATGATTTGACAAAAGACAAGTAAAAAAACAATTAATCTTAGTTTAAATAAATTTTTCATAATAATTAGTATTTAATTGTTATTATACAAATTTACTAATTACCAACATAAGTCTTTGTTTTTTAGCAAATTATAATTTAAATAATTACCCTCTAGTCATGATTTAGATCTTTTATCTACTCATTTTTTTTAGTAAAACTCTTTTATTTTTTTGTTTTTTATGATTGTAAAATGGTATTTTAGCCTAAATAAATTATGTTGAAATATGGTTTTCATTAAAAGATTATTTGAAAGAAGGATTTGGAGTAAAATATACAAGCAACGTCTCACTGAACCTTTACATTTAAATATTTTTAGCCTTTTTGTTTTTCTGTTTGGATCCTTTAGAAAAAAGGTAGAATATGACTTAATATTGAGACCCTATAATGCTTTTGGAATATTACAAGCTGCCGATAAAGCAAAAGAAATTGGTTTGAAAAAAATCACCATCATTGAATTTGGAGTTGCAAATGGTGCTGGATTAATGAACATGATTGAAATATCAAAAAAAGTAACCAAAACTACTGGTGTTGAAATTCAAATTTTCGGATTTGATACTGCCAAAGGAATGCCGAAACCTATCGACTACAGAGATCATCCTGAGTATTACAACACAGGTGACTACCCTATGAATAAAGAATTATTATTAGAAAAAATAAATGGAAAGGCAAAAATAATTTTTGGACCAATAAAAGAAAATCTAGATGATTTTAAAAAAGAAATATCTTTTGAGGCACCAATCGGATATATTTCTATTGATGTTGATTACTACAGCTCTACTAAAGATGTTTTTAAATTATTTGCTTTTGAAGCACAATATTTTTTGCCACTAACATATCTTTATTTTGACGATATTTCATTGCCGCATCATAACACAAAATGCGGAGAACTTTTAGCTATTAAAGAATTTAATAAAGAATTTGATTTGCGAAATATTGAATACCACCCTTTTTTTACAAACGAACGTCTTTTTAAAAATGCTGATTGGGTTAAACAAATATACTATTTTCACTTACTAGATCATGATTATAGATCTAACTTAATAAGAAACAGAGAAGTAAATATTCTAGACAATCCTTATTTAAAATTCGATGGAAACAAGAAAAAATTTAATTAATTATCTTTAAGAAAACCCTATTCCTTAGTAACGATTTGCATCGTTTCTCTACTCATTTGTTTTAGCAAAACGGTTTTATTTTTTTCGACCATTTGAAATGCTTTCTCGTCAAAATGTCTTATCGTATAAAGTGATACATTTTCGTTGTACGACAATTTGAACTTTTTAGATAATGTTTTCTTTAATTCATTAAAATTACCAAACTTATCTTCTAAACAAACTGAAAAACTAATTGCTGAGTTTTGAATTAAACTTACTTTTATCTTGTGCTGATGTAATAAACTAAAAATTTCGCTGATGTTTTCTTCCATGATAAATGAAAAATCTATTGATGAAAGTGATAACAATAATTGATTTTTTTTGACAATAAAACAAGGCATTTTCGGTTCTAAATCTTCTCCTTTAGATACACTTGTCCCAGGTAACATAGGATTTATAAAAGATTTTACATAAAGCGGAATTTCTTTTTTCTGCAATGGTTGTAAAGTTTTTGGATGAATGACACTGGCGCCATAAAAAGCCAATTCGATGGCTTCGCGATACGATATTTGATTAAGCAGAGTTGCATTCTCGAAATAACGCGGATCGGCATTCATCACACCAGGAACATCTTTCCAAATGGTTACGCTTTCGGCGTTAAGACAATAAGCGAAAATAGCCGCGGTATAATCCGAACCTTCTCGTCCTAATGTTGTGGTAAATCCGTTTTCGTCAGCACCAAGAAATCCTTGGGTAATAAATAGTGATTTTTTCTTAGCAATTTTCGAGATATTTTTTTGAGTAATTTCCCAATTTACCTCAGCATCACGATAAGTATTATCGGTTTTTATATACGAACGGACATCTAACCATTGTGTATTAATGTTTCTGAAATTCATATAATGACTCAGAATTGTGGTCGAAATAATTTCTCCGAAACTTACCACTTGATCATACACAAAATTATAATTAGGAGATTTGTTACTTCGCAAAAAATATTCTAAATCTGCAAAATGATCATTAACATCAAGGAAAACTTCGCTTTCCTCGTCTTCAAATAAATCTAACAGAATTTGATTGTGGTATTTTTTTACTTCTTGAACAGAAGCATTTAAATCTGGCGATTTATCAAAATAATTTTTAATTACTAATTCTAGAGCATTGGTTGTTTTTCCCATAGCCGAAACCACGAGCAGAACTTCTTCGTAACCTACTTTTTGTAAAACGTCGAAAACATTTTTTATACCATCGGCATCTTTTACAGATGCACCACCAAATTTGAATATTCTCATTTTTAGATTTCAGATTTTAGTCCCGAAAGCTTTCGGGATTAGATTTTAGATTTTAGATTTTAGATTTTTATCCTAAAATGCTAAAATCTATTGTTTATTTAGGTTCCTTTTTGCGTTAGGGATAGCAGTGGAAATCCCACGCTTTTTTGCGTGGATTGTAACGAATACCCCGACCCTTGTGGTAACGCCCAAATTTATTTATTTTTTTGCAAGAAAAGCATTTATTCCGGCTTCGTCCATATTGACAACGCGCCAATCTTCGAGTAATTTTGCGCCCGATTTGTTATAGAAATCTATGGCTGGTGTATTCCAGTCGAGCACATTCCATTCTATTCGGCGAACGTTGTCTTTTTTGCCTTGCTTCATAATTTCAGAATATAAAGCATATCCTGCACCTGTTCCTCGACTATTTTCTTTTACGATTAAATCTTCTAAATGAATGGTTCTGCCTTTCCAAGTAGAAAAACGGTAATAATACAATGCCATCCCTATAATTTCATCATCAACCTCAGCAATAAAGGTATAAAAAAGCGGCTTGTCGCTAAAACCATCTCGAACTAAATCATCGATTGTAAGAACAACAGCATCGGGTTCTTTTTCGAAAATAGCCAGCTCTTTTATTAAATCTAAAACAGCTGGCATATCTTCTTTTTGTCCTTTTCTAATAATCATGCCTTATTTTTTCTTTTTTACTGTAGTTTTTGCTTTAGCCTTTACAATTTTGACATACGTTTTATATAATCCGTCAGCTTGCGCTCTTGCTTTTGCATTTTCGGCTCTTTGTTTTGCATCAGGATGCGAGCTCATCATTCTTGTAATAAATGTTGAATCTGTTCCTTCGCTCATTTTTGCCAGAATAGAAAAAGCTGATTCGACTGCATTTACATTGTAACCGTTACGTTTCATAAAATCATACGAGTAAGTGTCGGCATCTGTTTCTTGTTGTCTGCTGTGACTATTGTTCATCAAAGCCTTACCAATATTCCCTATTTGACCTTCGGTTACCGCTGCGACCTTGTCCGATTGAGAACCAGCCGCATCTAAAAGCGCTTCTTTTTTGTATGCCGCTTTCACTGCATCTCTAGAGTCGTGATTGGCAACATGGCCTATTTCGTGACCTATTACGGCAAGAATTTCGTTGTCGTCCATGATGTCCATAAGGCCCGAAAACACTCGAACGCTTCCGTCGGCAGTGGCAAATGCATTTACATCTTTTAGTTTGTATACTTTGTAGTTAAGTACTAATCCGTTTTCGGTTTTGTGTTTGCCAAATAATTTGTTTAATCTAATTGTATAAGCGTCTTTTAGCCCTGCAACTGGATTTTCTTTGTCCATTTTATCAACCGCCTCTTTCGATAATTTTGCTGCATCTTCATCACTAAAAGTGAATCCTGCAATGCCTTTTTGCAAAGCACCTAAAGCTTTTTCTCCTAAATTTATTTGCGCATTTACATTAGAAAAGCTAAAAAAAGCAACAAATATTGTTAAAAACATCGATTTTGTATTCATGATTTTTGTGAATTTTATTTACAACAAATATAAAATAACTTTAGAATAATTTTATCTCTATCTACGTAATGTTTTCGAAAATTATAATCGATATTTGCATAAATAACTACATTAATCTAGAAATGGAAGAACGCAACAAAACATTAGGTGAGTTTATTATTGAAAATCAACAATCATTTCAGTACTCATCGGGAGAATTATCTCGAATCATCAATTCGATTAGGCTAGCCGCAAAGGTGGTAAACTATAAAGTAAACAAAGCAGGATTGGTAGATATTGTTGGTGCTGCAGGAGAACAAAACATTCAAGGTGAAGACCAACAAAAATTAGATGTTTATGCTAATGAGATTTTTATTCAGACCCTGATAAATCGCGAAATTGTTTGTGGAATTGCTTCCGAAGAAAATGACGATTTCATCACAGTTGCTGGCTCAGATAACAGTCATAATAATAAATATGTGGTTTTGATGGATCCACTTGATGGTTCTTCAAATATTGATGTTAATGTTTCTGTAGGAACAATTTTTTCTGTTTTTAGAAGAATTACACCTGTAGGAACTCCAGTAACTATTGAAGATTTCTTACAGCCAGGTATCAATCAAGTTGCTGCAGGTTATGTTATTTACGGCACTTCGACGATGTTGGTTTACACAACTGGCGATGGCGTAAACGGATTTACATTAAACCCAGCTATTGGAACTTTTTATCTTTCGCACCCAAACATGAAATACTCGAAAGATGGAAATATCTATTCGATGAATGAAGGGAATTATGTTCATTTTCCGCAAGGAGTGAAAAATTATATTAAATATTGCCAATCAGAAGAAGGTGATCGTCCTTATACTTCTAGATATATTGGAAGTTTGGTTTCCGATTTTCATAGAAATATGATAAAAGGTGGGATTTATATTTATCCAACTAGTTCGAAAGCACCAAAAGGAAAATTGCGTTTGCTTTACGAATGCAACCCTATGGCATTTATAGCCGAACAAGCTGGCGGAAAAGCTTCTGACGGTTATGGTCGCATTATGGAAGTGCAACCAACAGAATTACACCAACGTGTTCCTTTTTTCTGCGGTAGCTACAATATGGTCGAAAAAGCGGAAGAGTTTATGGCAAATGCCAAATAATTTTCTGAAATAATTATAAACGAAAAAACCCTTCATTTCTGAAGGGTTTTTTGTTGGCCCACAAGGACTCGAACCTTGAACGACTGCACCAAAAACAGTTGTGTTACCATTACACCATGGGCCAATAAGTGAACAATAATTCCTTATTGCGAGTGCAAATTTAGTACAATATTTATTTTCTGCAAGGTTTTAGTCAAAAAAAATTAAAATTTTATTTTTAACCTTTTGTTTAGATAAAAAAATAGTTTCTTTGTAAGGTAATAATTATACCAAAAATTTATGTCTTTCAATTTCAATAAATGGAATACAGCCCTTGGTTGGCTTACTTTTTTTATCGCCCTAATCGTTTATTCGCTTACTGTAGAACCTACTATGAGTTTTTGGGATTGTGGCGAATATATCGCAACGGCAGCAAATTTAGAAGTTGGTCATCCGCCGGGAGCGCCTTTATACCAAATGATTGGTGCGTTTTTCGCAATGTTCGCCTTAGACAAGCAACATATTGCCTTGATGGTCAATATGATGTCGGTTTTTTCGAGTGCTTTTACCATTTTGTTTTTGTTTTGGTCTACTTCAATTATTTTAAGAAAAGTAATTTCTGGATTTGCGGAACTGAACAAAACCAATTCTATTACAATTTTAGGAAGTGCTTTTGTAGGCGCTTTAGCATTCACTTTCTCTGATAGTTTCTGGTATAATGCGGTTGAAGCCGAAGTTTATGCAATGGCTACACTATTTATTTCACTTCTTTTTTGGCTCGGATTGCGCTGGGAAGAAGAAATGCACACCGAACGCGGTAACAAATGGCTGCTAATAATATCATTGGTAGTCGGATTGTCCTTTGGCGTTCATTTCATGGCATTATTAACCATTCCATCAATTGGTTTCTTATATTATTTTAAAAATTATAAAAACATTTCCGTAAAAAGTTTCATCATTGCCAATGTTGTGGTGGTAGCTGTTTTGCTTTTTATATTCAAATTATTATTACCTTGGACTATGGTTTTCTTTGGTACTGCCGAAGTATTTATGGTTAATAGTTTAGGATTGCCTTTCGATTCAGGAACCATCTTTGTTATCTTACTTCTTATTGCCTTGTTTTATTTTGGATTAAAATATACGCACGAAAAAGGCAAAGTGCTTTACAATACTTTAATTCTTTGTGTATTATTTATCATGCTAGGTTTTTCTACATGGATGATGTTGCCTATTCGTGCCAATGCAAATACACCTATTAACGAAAATAAACCCTCTGATGCTCGTGAGGTTTTAGCTTACTATAATCGGGAACAATATGGCGTGAATCCTTTGTTTTATGGCCCACAATTTTCGGATACTTATGCAGGATTAGATGAAGACAATCCGTACACCGACGAAAAGCCAAATTACGAGCGTGATTACAAAAAAGGCGAATATGTTATTGTAAATAATTACAAAAACGGAACTCAAAACAGCGATGACAATCACAAGACTATTCTACCAAGAATGTGGAGTACGGAGCATGCCGAAAATTATATGAAATTTACAAACGTGCTCAATTTTAGTATCAAGGAAGAATATTCCGAAGAACAAGAATTGACCGATATTGTGGCTGAATTTAGAGCATCATACTCTTCTGGAAAATTAGAAATAGAAGATTACGAACAATTCTTAAAAGCTTATGGCCAATATCTTAATATAGAAAAACCAACAACTATCGACAATTTAACCTTTATGGTTCAGTACCAATTTGGTTATATGTATTGGAGGTATTTGATGTGGAATTTCGTAGGCAGACAAAACGACAAGCAAGGAGAATACACCACTTTAGATGGGAACTGGATTAGCGGAATCAACTTTTTAGACGGCATTCGACTAGGTTCTCAAGAAAATCTCCCTGCAGAATGGCAAAACAATAAAGGACGAAATACTTATTTTTTCCTACCGTTTATCATCGGACTTATTGGTTTTTTCTTTCATCTAAAAAAAGACATCAAAGGTTTTTATATAGTCTTAGCCCTATTTTTGTTTACAGGAATAGCACTGAAAATATACCTTAACGAAAGACCTTTCGAACCTCGTGAACGAGATTATGCACTTGTAGGTTCCTTTTATGTTTTTGCCATTTGGATAGGAATTGGCGTATATGCCATTTTCGATTTTCTAAAAGCATTCATTAAACCTAAAATAGCTGCTCCAGTGGTCATTACTGCTTGCCTTTTTGCAGCACCAATACTTATGGCAACTCAAAATTGGGACGATCATGACCGTTCTGGAAAATGTACCGCAGTATCATCGGCGAGAGCCTATTTAGATTCTTGCGATAAAAACGCATTACTATTTACCATTGGAGACAATGACACTTTCCCAATCTGGTACTTACAAGAAATTGAAGGATACAGAACCGATGTGCGAATTGTAAACACCAGTTTACTAATGACCGATTGGTATATCGACCAAATGAAAGCCAAAGCATACGAATCGGAACCAGTTCCTATTTCGTTTTCACACAAAGATTATGTCGATGGAAAACGTGATTATTTGGTTTTTGATCAAAAAACCGAATCAAGACTCGATGTAAAAGAATTTTTCGATTTTGTTTCTAGCGATGACCCAAGAACCTTAATCGAAATGAAAAACGGTCAGATGATTCAATTTTATCCAAGTAATAAAATCAGGATTCCTGTCGATAAAAACAGAGTCATAGCAAATAAAGTGGTGAGTCCAAAATATAATGACTCGATTGTTCCTTATATTGATGTTGATATAAAAGGTGATGCTTTATACAAAAATCGATTGATGATGTTAGACATTGTGAGGAACAACAATTGGAAACGCCCTATATACTTCTCTCCAGGTGCTTTTGCAGACGACGATTATATCTGGATGAAAGAATACTTACAACTAAACGGAATGGTTTACAAACTAGTCCCTGTAAAAACACCAATAGATAAAGAAGCCTCTGGTTTTGATATGGGAAGCATCGATGCCGATAAAATGTATAACATCATGATGAAACTAGATTGGGGTAATGGCGAAAGCACAAAAATATAC
The DNA here is from genome assembly GCF_043756175.1 of Flavobacterium sp. Lineage (GTDB taxonomy): Bacteria > Bacteroidota > Bacteroidia > Flavobacteriales > Flavobacteriaceae > Flavobacterium. The sequence goes on along the minus strand of NZ_JAYURN010000144.1, from coordinate 778 downwards.
CACGATCCAGAAACCCGAAAAAACAGCATTTCGTACCGTACCAATTTAACAAGACTAATGAATCAACTCATTGCCGAAGGAAAAAATGAGAAAGCTAAAAAAATAATCGAATTAGCACTGACCAAACTTCCTTTAGATTATTATGAATTTTATAGTATGGTCGATCCTTTTGCCGATGGTTATTATAAACTAGGTGAAACGCAAAAAGCACGTACTTTGCTCAAACAATTAGAAGCAAAATACCAAGATGAACTTAAATATTTTAGCCAAACAAAATCTAGCGAACAAAACGAAAATGCTGTCGATATTATTACCAATATAGAAAGATACCGAGGATTGTTAGAAATTATGAAAAACAATAAAGACAATAATTTTTATAATACCGAAAAAGCGATTTTTAATAGCTACAACAAACGTTTCGAACGTTTTGGTAGAGATATGGAATAACATTTTTATTTTAGACCTAAGATTTCAGATTATTAGAAAAATGCAGTTGTTGTACAAAACAACTGCATTTTTTTGTAATATATTTATGTTGTGATAATTTTTATGAAAATAATTATTTTTCACAAGGTTATAATAATTTGACGAAAGAATATTTTTTTATCACAAAAAAGCTCCAAATAATTATGGTTGCTGCATATATCAGTATAAAATCTTTGTATCAAATAAAAGCTAGTTTGATGATTTATAATTTTTAAGTATATTTGGAGAGGAAATCGCTAAAGAGTAGCGACAATCTACCCAAATATGGGTGTATATGCGCTACTTTGTAGCG
>NZ_JAYURN010000143.1:0-3128 GCF_043756175.1 Flavobacterium sp. | reverse complement strand
TAGCTACTAATCAAGGTCTTTTTTACCATTCTTGGAACAACAGCATTAAAGAGGATACTTTTAAACTTGTTGAAGGAACTACTGGTCAGGCTTGGAACATTCAAGTGATAGACGACCAGCTAATTTGCGCTCACAATAGAGGCGCATTGTTAGTTTCTGGAGGAAAAGTTATTAGAACATTAGACAATAAGGGCCATTTTGGCTTTAAGCCAATTCCTAATCGCCCTAATTACTTAATAGGATCTACATACAATGGATTTACCATATTTGAAAAAACAGTTAGCGGCTTATCCTATAAAAATCGAGTAGAAGGATTTGACCTATCTGCCAATACGTTTGAAATAGACGAACATAATTTATGGTTAAAAAAGGATAATTTAATCTATCAGTTAACGCTCTCTGATGATTTAAACAAATTTAAATCTATAAAAACGCATAAAAATTTATCCAACTCAGTTAAAGGAATAGGAAGTTTGCAACGAATGAAAAACAACTTATACTTTCAAACTAATAATCGTTTTTATAAATATTCACAAGAGCAAGATTTGTTTTTTGAAGATAAAAAAACCAGTGCAATTTTCAAAGACCTTCCACAAATACATTCTATAACCCAAGATAATTATGGTAATATCTGGTATGTTTTTAGTGAGTCATTAGGTGTTTTAATGAAGCAGAAAAGTGGCGGCTATAAAAACACAATTTCTCCTTTTTCCAGTTTAACCGGCAATCTCGTAAACAACTACATATCTATAAACACGATTAATCCTGAAAATATATTAATTGGTTTAACCGATGGTTTAGCACATTATAACTCCAAACTACAAAATTATTCCGCATCAAAACCAATGGCATTTATACGAAGTTTTTCATATCCTGGAGATACTATAATATTAGGAAATGGATCCAATAAAATTGAGATGCTTAAAATACCTTATTCAGCAAATCGAGCGAAATTTACATTCTCGTCACCAACTTATGAAAATCTGGAAAATGTAGAATTCTCTTATCAACTGGAAGGTTTTGATGATCGTTGGAGCACGTGGTCTTCTATTTCAATTAAAGAATACACCAATTTAAGAGAGGGTGATTATAAGATGAAATTAAAAGTGAGGAATAGTCATGGAATTCAATCAGAAGAAGCTATTGCTACTTTTACCGTTTCTCCACCTTGGTACAGGCATTTTTTAGCATATTTATTTTATATTCTACTAGTTGTCGCCTCTGTGTTTTTCATTCGAAACAGAGTGAAAATGAAAATTAGAAAAAACAAATATTACGAAACTATTGAACAGCGAAGACTTTATTTAGAGAAAGAATCTAAAATAAGACAGGAACAATATGAACTGGAAAAAGAAATTGAAAAATTGAAAAGTGACAAGTTACAAATTAAGATTTTAGCAAAGGATAAAGAATTAGTCAACAACTCGCTGCAAGTAGTCAAGAAAAACAAAATCCTAAATGGCATCATTTATAAATTAAAAGACATCAATGTTGAATCCTTTGATGATTCTACCAAATTCCAATTTACAAAATTGAATAAAAGCATCACCAAAGAGGTTAATGCGGACAAGAGCTGGAAAGACTTGGAGAAACACATTAAGAATGTCCATTTTGATTTCCTCAAGAGATTAAAAGAAAAATATCCTACAATATCTCCCCGAGAATTGGATTTGTCGACCTATTTATTAATGAATATGTCAACGAAAGAGATTGCCGAAATCATGAATATCTCAAACGGAGGAGTAGAACTTGCACGTTACCGATTAAGAAAAAAATTGGAGCTCAATAAGAAAGAAAACCTGATTGGATTTCTAATGAGTATTTAATAAAACTAAAAATGCCATCATAGTTTATTATGATGGCATTCCTATTATAAAACAACTTGTCTTGTTTAAAGAAAATCTAAAGTTCGCTCCAATGCCATTCCTCTCGAACCTTTTATCAAAATAGTACTAGTATCAAATTCAGTCGTTGCTAAATCATTCGAAAACTCTTCAAATGTATTATAGAACCAAAAGTTGTTTTTTTTCATTTCATTGGCATAAAATGCTGAACCGATAAAATAACATTTCACTTTATCTTCATTCAAAAGCAGGTCAACTATTGCTTTATGTTCCTGCTGACTTTCCGCTCCTAACTCAAACATATCTCCCAAAATCATTACCTTATTTTGACTCTCTAACTGGAGGAAATTTTCAATAGCTACAGCCATACTACTTGGATTTGCATTATAGGCATCCAGAATAATTTGGTTAGTTCCTTTTGTCAACAACTGCGATCTGTTATTTTCAGGCACATAACTTTCTAAAGCTTCTTTTATCGCAACATCATCAATTCTAAAATACTTTCCAATAGTAAGAGCGGCATTAATGTTATTGGCATTATACAAGCCTATTAAATGCGTTGAAATAGTCAAATTAGAATAGTTTATCGCAACAAATGGATTTGCTTTAACAGAAGTAATATTTACATCTACATTTGTTTTATTTACACCAAAAGAATAAGCCTTTAACATCCTTGACTTTTCAACTTGAATGGGATCTTCTAAGTTTATAAAAGCTAGTTTATCATTTGCCGAAAGGTACTGATACATTTCGCTTTTCCCTTCAATCACACCTTCTACTCCACCAAATCCTTCTAGATGCGCCTTGCCAAAATTAGTGATATAGCCATAATCCGGCTTGGCTAATTCACAAAGAAATTCAATTTCCTTTTTGTGATTGGCACCCATTTCTACAATTCCAATTTCAGTTTCTGAATTAAAAGAAAGTAAAGTCAATGGCACACCAATATGGTTATTTAAATTTCCAACGGTAGCTTTGATTTTATATTTTTTTGATAGAACAACAGCTATAAGTTCTTTTGTAGTTGTCTTCCCGTTACTACCTGTAAGAGCAATAATAGGCAATTTTAGATATTTCCGATGAAACTTCGCTAATTCTTGCAATGCCACTAAACTATCGTCAACTAGAATAGTCCTTTGGTCAATATAATAGGCGCCATTATCAATTATTACATAGGAGGCTCCTTTCTCCAGTGCTTCTTCAGCAAAAGTATTAGCATCAAAACGCTCCCCTTTTATGGCTACGAATAAGGAATTGGGTTCAATTTTACGAGTATCTATTGAA
>NZ_JAYURN010000142.1:0-3141 GCF_043756175.1 Flavobacterium sp. | reverse complement strand
TTTCCGTGTCCTCAGCTGTAGAAGGAATCAGAACCTTTTATCCACAAATAAATACGATTCCAATCGTTATAGGAATTTTATTTGTGCTCTTCACAATTCAGCAATTTGGAACTAAATTAGTTGGTAAGTTTTTTGCTCCAATGATGATGATTTGGTTTGGAATGCTTGCTGTACTTGGTGTAATTCAGATTTCACAGCATACTGAAGTTTTCAAAGCAATAAATCCATATTATGCTTATCATTTATTAACTATTCATCCTGAAGGGTTTTTCGTGTTAGGTTTCGTATTTCTATGTACCACGGGTGCAGAAGCCTTATACTCTGACATGGGTCATTGCGGTCGAAAAAACATTAGGATCAGTTGGATTTTTGTAAAAACAGCATTAGTTCTTAATTATTTTGGTCAAGCAGCTTATTTAATTCAGCATGAAGGACAATCGCTACAAACTTTAGGAAGACAAAATGGAAATCCTTTCTATCTTATTATGCCAGATTGGTTCCAACCCATAGGGATTGTAATAGCAACATTAGCTGCCGTAATTGCCTCTCAAGCTTTAATCAGCGGGTCATTTACTTTGATAAATGAAGCGATGCGTTTGAATTTTTGGCCAAAAGTAAAAATTAAATATCCAACAGAATTAAAAGGGCAACTTTACATTCCTTCTATAAATTGGCTGTTGTTTTTGGGATGTGTTGGTATCGTATTACATTTTGAAGAATCCAGCAATATGGAACATGCGTATGGTCTGGCCATTATTTTATGTATGATCATGACCACCATTTTACTTAATTTTTATTTGATAATGAAAAGAGTAAAATTGTATTTTATTATACCATTAATTACTATTTATTTAATTATCGAATTTAGTTTCCTTATAGCCAATATCACAAAATTTGCAGAAGGTGGTTATGTTACACTTCTTATAGCAATACTATTAATCTCAATTATGACTATTTGGTATTTAGCTAAGAAAATTAACAAAAGTTACACTAAAATTGTCAAAATTGAAGATTACAAAAAAGTACTTGTTGAGTTAAGTAATGATTTATCGATTCCTAAATACGCAACGCATCTAGTTTATATGACTAATGCAGGCAGAGTTGATGAGATAGAAGAAAAAGTGATGTATTCTATTTTACAAAAAAGACCCAAAAGAGCAGATATTTATTGGTTTGTACATGTAAATATCTTAACTGAACCTTATAAAACAGAATACAGAGTAACAGAAATTGTCAAAGATGATTTGTATCGAGTAGACTTTAATCTTGGTTTTAGGGAACCTACAAAAATCAACCTGATGTTTAGAGAAGTGATCAGGGATATGGTAAAAAAAGGAGAAGTAGATATTACCAGTAGATACGAATCTTTGAATAAAAATAACATCATAGGTGATTTCAAATTTGTATTATCTGAAAAATTCCTTTCTAATGATAGTGACTTGAGATGGCATGAAAAAATAGTTATGAACTCCTATTTCTTCATTAAAAAACTAAGTTTATCCGAAGAACGAGCATTTGGTCTGGATAGTAGCTCTGTAAAAGTAGAGAAATTCCCAATGGTCCTTCATGCACCACAAAATATAGGTTTAACTAGAATTAAATAAGTATTTTATTTACACAAAATTCATAAAAAGCGCTGTTTTAGAAACAGTGCTTTTTTTTATTAAAAAAATTAAAAACAACATTCATTATTAAAAATATAACATTCGGTCAATTAATAGTACCTTTGCACCTCAATTATTTAAAATGAGATTACACAGAAATTTAGTTTATACTACCATCGATGCTTTAAACGCTATTTTTAATGAAGGCGAATATGCTGATAAAGTGGTAGCAAGGTCCTTAAAGAAAGACAAAAGATGGGGAAGTTCCGATAGAAAATTTGTTGCTGAAACCATCTACGAAATCGTACGTTGGAAAAGATTATATGCAGAAATAGCCGAAGTAAAAGAACCTTTTGATAGAGATAATCTTTGGAGAATGTTTTCGGTATGGGCGGTTTTAAGAGGCTACCCTATTCCTGATTGGCGTCAGCTGGAAGGAACTCCTGAAAGAAAAATAAAAGGACGTTTTGACGAATTATCCAAAGTACGAGCTCTAAAAGAGTCTATTCCGGATTGGATGGATGAATTAGGAGTTAAAGAATTAGGCGAAAAGGTTTGGGCAACGGAAATAACGGCTCAAAATCAGCCTGCAAAGGTTATACTAAGAGTAAACACACTTAAGACAACCAGAGAAGCGCTTCGCGCTATTTTAATGGATTTAAACATTGAGACAGAAACGTTGAAAAATCAACCTGATGCTTTAGTGCTAAAAGAAAGAGCTAATGTTTTCTTAACTGATGCTTTTAAACAAGGTTTCTTTGAAGTTCAGGATGCCAATTCACAATTAGTGGCTGCTTTCCTTGATGTAAAACCAGGAATGCGTGTTGTTGATACGTGCGCTGGAGCAGGTGGAAAAACATTGCATATTGCTTCTTTGATGGAAAATAAAGGACAATTAATCGCTATGGATTTGTATGAAAGCAAATTGAAGCAATTAAAAATCAGAGCAAAAAGAGACGGTGCTTTTAATATTGAATACCGTATCATTGACTCTACTAAAATCATCAAAAAATTACACGAAAAAGCAGACCGTGTTTTAATTGACGCGCCTTGTAGTGGTTTAGGAGTTTTGAAAAGAAATCCAGATGCTAAATGGAAATTAAAACCAGAGTTCATTGATAACATCCGTAAAGTACAGTCGGAAGTTTTAGAAAGCTATTCTAAAATTGTAAAACCCGGTGGTAAATTAGTGTATGCTACGTGTTCTATATTACCATCAGAAAACCAAGATCAAATTGCTCGTTTCTTAACCACAGATATCGGGAAACAATTTGATTTCATAAAAGATCAAAAAATATTGGCTTCAGAATCAGGTTTTGACGGATTCTATATGGCTTTATTAGAAAGAAAAGAAGCGGTCGAAAAACCTGAAAGACCTGAAAAAGTCAAGGTTTAAGATTTAAGATTTATTTCCATAAAAAAAAGTCCTCGAAAATCGAGGACTTTTTTTTATGGAAATATTTTTCAGCTTAATGCTTCTCTAACTTTAAACCTTAAACTAAAAAAAACTTTAAACTTTTTAATTAATCATTCATAG
>NZ_JAYURN010000141.1:0-8944 GCF_043756175.1 Flavobacterium sp. | reverse complement strand
TGAAATAGTAAAATTTAAACTTAAATTTGTTGGTCGTGAGACTTTAAGAACTAAATTTGGCAAAATAAAAACAATGGTTTTTAGACCTCTTGTACAATCCGGACGTGTATTCAAAGAAGAAGAAAGTCTAACTGTTTGGATATCTGACGATGAGAATAAAATACCTTTACGTATTAAAGCAGAACTAGCAGTAGGATCAATTAAAGCTGATTTAGAAACTTTTAAAGGATTGAAAAATTCATTTATGGTAATTAACTAATATGACGAACACATTTGAAAATATAGTTCAAGAAATTGACAAAAAATACAAAGCAATAAATCAGAAAACCGAAGCACATCTTGAAGGACTACTTTGGTCTAAACCCATCACTTACTGGGATTACATACAAACTGATGCGTTATTAAACCTTCAAGTACAAAGAACAACTTTACCTGACGAAAACGTATTTATTATGTACCATCAGGTAAATGAATTGTTGTTTAAAATGATTTTGTGGGAAATAAACCAATTGTCACATACTGCAAAACCATCAACATATTTTTTTACCGAAAGGCTAATGAGGATAAGCAGATATTTTGATATGCTAACCACTTCTTTCGACATTATGGGCGACGGAATGGAAGTAGAACAATACATGAAATTTCGTCATACACTAACACCGGCAAGTGGTTTTCAAAGCGCACAATATCGTATGATAGAGTTTTGTTCGACCGATTTGATAAACTTAATCGACCACCGCTTCAGAGCAACAATAGACCGAAATACACCGTTCGAACATGCGTTCGAGCATTTGTATTGGCAAGCAGCAGGAAAAGATTACACCACTGGCGAGAAATCATATTTTTTAAAGGAATTTGAAAAAAAATACAAAAAGGAATTTCTAGATTGTATGGAAGAGTATAATACAATTAATTTGTGGCAAAAGTTTAAAGAAATTCCAGAAACCGATCAGCAAAATCCAGAACTCATTGCTGCCATGCGCCATTATGATTACACAGTAAACATCACTTGGGTTATGGGCCATCTAAATGCAGCTAGAAAATATATAGACAACGGAAAAGGAGATGGAGAAGCTACTGGCGGAAGCGATTGGAAAAAATATATGCATCCAAAATACCAAAGAAGAATATTTTTTCCCGAACTTTGGTCAGCCGAAGAACTAAAAACCTGGGGAGAAAATCTTTAAAAACCATTCCATTTGAAAAAGATTATAACGCTATTAGTCATTGCGCTACTAATTATTTCATGTAAAAAAGGCAATGAAAACTCTATTTTGCCCACAAAAAAAGCAAAACCAATTCGTTATGATTTTGGATTCCGACTTAATGATTTTTTAGTTATAAATGACACGATAAAATCTGGAGATACTTTTGGCAGTATCATCGAAAGGCAAAATTTAAACGGCAAGCAAGTATACGATGTTGTTACAAAAGTAAAAGACACTTTCGATTTAAGAATAGTAAGAATAGGCAAGCCTTATACCATGCTCCTTTCTAAAGATAAAACTAAAAAATTAGAATACTTCATTTATCAACCAGACCAATTGAGCTATTATATTGTCGATTTTCGAGATTCGATTGTCTTGGCAAACAAAAAAACAAAACCAGTAACGCTTAAAAGAAGAACAATTTCTGGAGAACTAAATGGTTCGTTATCTGAAACATTAAAAAACGAAGGGGCATCCGCAGCATTATCAAGCCAATTAATAGGTATTTACAAATGGTCTATCGATTTTTTTAAATCTAAAAAAGGGGATAAATTTGCTGTAACATTTACTGAAAGATTTATAAATGATTCTATTTACGACGGAATCGATTCTTTAGAATGTGCTTATTTTGAATACAAAGGCAAAAAAATATATGCTTTCCCTTTCAAACAAAATGCGTCAGACAAAAAAGTAGATTATTATGATGAAGAAGGAAAAGCATTGAAGAATTTCTTTTTGAAAGCACCATTAAAATCGATAAATATTACTTCTAAGTTTTCTAAAAGCAGGTTTCATCCTGTACAATTACGATGGAAAGCGCATAGCGGAACCGATTATGCTGCGCCAACAGGGACACCAATTATGACAACTGCAAGTGGTGTAGTCGAAAAAGCCGGATATTCTTTAGGTAACGGAAATTATGTAAAAGTAAAACATGACAAAACCTATGCAACTCAGTATCTACATATGTCTAGAATTTTAGTTCGTCGAGGCCAGCATGTAACACAAGGTCAAGTTATTGGAAAAGTAGGAAGCACGGGATTGGCAACTGGACCACATGTTTGTTATCGATTCTGGAAAAATGGCAAACAAGTAGATGCGTTAAAACTTAAATTACCTAATTCCATTCCGATGAATAGTAAGAATAAACCAAGATTCATCGAATTTATGACACCATTGAAGAGAGAATTAGATAGTGTGGCGTCGTTAAGCAATAAAAATTAACAATCCTTTTTGAAATGATACAATGGATTTCAAACCTTTTTTCGATAGCTAAATCTGAAGAAAGCAATAATGATAATATGAAGAAATTTTTGATAGTTGGTCTTGGGAACATTGGTCCCGAATATGTAAATACACGTCATAATATAGGATTTAAAGTGTTGGATTTTTTGGCTCGAAAGGAGTCACTAGATTTTCAGACAGTAAAGCTTGGCTCGCTTGCCGAATACAAACTTAAAGGAAGAACGCTTTTATTATTAAAACCAAATACATACATGAACTTAAGCGGAAAAGCCGTTCAGTATTGGATGGAAAAAGAAAAAATAGAAAAAGAAAATGTTCTTATAATTACTGATGATTTAAATTTATCATTTGGAACAATTCGCATAAAACCAAAAGGAAGCGATGGTGGCCATAACGGACTCAAAAGTATTCAGCAAATACTAAATACATCAGAATATCCTAGGTTTAGATTTGGAATTAGTGATGAGTTTAAGAAAGGCAAACAAGTAGATTATGTTCTTGGTGAATGGGACGAAACTGAAAAAGTAAAACTCCCAGAACGATTAGAAATCGCTACAGATGCAGTTAAAACGTTTGCATTAGCTGGATTAGAAAATACCATGACTACTTATAACGGAAAATAAAAAAGGGAAGCCAATTGGCTTCCCTTCTTTATTATATAAATTTATATTATTCTACAACAATACGTTTTACAGTTTTCTTAGCACCATCTGCGATAGTAACCAAATAAATTCCTGCTTCTACTTTATTTAAATTGATGTTTTGATTAAAAGCTCCTGTATTAGAGAAAGATTTCTCATACACTTGACGACCTCTCATATCATGTACGTTCACTTTAATATCATTTGTAGATGCTGATGTAAATCTTAAATTAAAGTTTCCTTTGTTTGGATTAGGGAATAATCCGAAATCTTGAAATTCAAAAGCAGCAGTTCCTAAAGAAGGATTTATAGTAAACTTAGTTGTATTTACATTTAAGAAAATATTACCTATAGCCTCTACTCTAATTCTACAATCTGCAGATGTTACGCCATCTGGAATAGTAACAGTTTCTGTACCATCATTCGGAGTCGTTGCAAGTAATACATATCCCCATGTTACTCCGTTATCTGTCGACAACATTATTTTAACATTAGCAGCGTTATATGGCGCTAAATTTGTTCCTGCAACCACCCACGTAACAGTTTGTGTAGACAACCCAAGGTATGTAATACCAGCAGCGTTTTGTGAAGATACTGTAAATGGAGTTCCGTTATTTTGCACTGAAACAATCATATCGTCAAAAGCAGTCTGTCCGACTTTTTCAGATCCTACTGTAGATACATATGGAGAATTATCTCTAACTGTTAACCTAAAAGTCATTGTTCTAGCGTTAGAATTTAAGTATTCCGTCTTAATTGCTGTTGCATCATTTGTTCCTACAGCTGTAGTAAATTGTGAGTTAGCCATAAATGATGCTAACGTTGGACATAAACGATTTGGAGTAGTTGTAACAGACCAAGTTCTCCAGTTAGGCCCATCTGTTTTAGTAGCAAATGCTACAGAGTTAGCCGCAGTAACTGTTGCAGCATCATCAAACTCTTCCCAAAGATATGTTAATGCATCTCCAGCATTAGCATCAGTTGCAGATCCTCTAAGCTCAAACGGAGTTTGTTCAGGAATACTATAATCTAGACCTGCATTAGCTACGGGAGTAGCATTTCTTCCAGTTAAATTAGTGCTAACCGGACATGTTTTACCTACTAAAACTGTTTGTATTTGTGCAATACTTCCAGCATGATAAGTATCAACAGAATGTGCTTCAACATCTACACCTGTAATTCCAGCATACCCCATAATAGTTACACCAGACCCAACTTCAAAATTAACCGCATTACTTTCTTGCATTGAAAAAGTATGATTACCACCTAGTTGGTGACCTATCTCATGAACTACATAATCGATATCAAAGTTATCTCCTTGAGGAATAGCATCAGCCGGAGATGTAATTCCTCTCCCTTTCGTACTACCTGTTCCAGCAGCAATACCATCAACGCAAGGACAACCAATACAACCAGCATTACCTCCACCACCAGAGGCACCAAACATGTGCCCAATATCATAAGCAGCATTATTAGTCGCTAATGGAGTAGCTACACCTGTTAAAGTAGTGTTTAATGCTTGTTGTAATTGTGTATTCCAGTTTGCCAATGTAGTATACGGGTCAGAAGCAGGTGCATAATAAATAACATTAGTAGAACTCGCAACTAAATTAAGATGTAATGCTAAATCTTTTTCGTAAACACCATTACAACGAGTTAAAGTTGCATTGAAAGCAGCTAAAACCAAAGCCACTTGTGCTGAACTTGTTGCTCCGAAATAATTAGAGTATTCCGCATTACAAGATTGTGCCAAACGCATTACTCTTAATTTACCATCATTTATTTTTTGAGTATTTTCAACAGCCATGTCTAAACCATTAACAATAGGCTCATCAATTGTACCACAAGTCCAATTTAATTTACCCTTGTCTCTCTGTGATTTATAAACTGAATAAACAGTATGATCTTGAGAATAAGGCTCCATAAATTCATTTTCCTTTTCGGTTCTAAAAACCATAGTTTGAATTCCGTTTGGAGCAATACTTAACTTTAAAGTTGCATATTTGTCTGTAATTCCTTTTCCAGAATATGCTCTAATTTCCGGAAATCTAGCTTGTAATTCATCATCAAAATTTGAAGCTTCATATACTTCAAACTCTTCGATTTGACCGTCGGCATTTGGCAAAGAAATGATAGTTGCTTGTCTTTTAGCAGTAGCTCCAACTATTGAGAATAATTGATCACGTAATGGATCAATTTTCAAACTAAATAGCTTATACTCTTTTGGATAAGCAATTCTTCCAACTGCTTTATCTGTGACGATTTTATTATTTGCTCCTTCAAACGCAGACCAAACATTTTTTGTTTGACCTTGTACCTGACTAAGCATAAATAAAGATGCAAAAACCAATAGTAATTGTTTTTTCATTTTAAATAGATTTAGGTTAATAAATTTTTGCTAAAATAAAATAAAAAAATAAAATCTCAAAGTATTTAATGCGAAAAATGCAATTTATTGATTAATAAATTTAAATAATTATAAATTTTATCTAACTATAAATAAATATTTCATATATTTTAGATTAAATAATTAGCAGATTCAAATCTTGACGAACTTATATTTTTAAGAATTTGTAATAGAAAAAATATAAGTCAAATTAAATAATTTAAATTTGCGCTCTAAACTTATACGTACAGTGAAAGTCTTTCATTCTATTTCAGATTTTAAATGCGGGAAAAGAACCGTCGTAACTCTTGGTACTTTCGACGGTGTTCACTTGGGACATCAAAGAATCATAAATCGATTACTAAACAGCACTCAAAATAATAATTTAGAAAGTGTTGTACTCACTTTTTCGCAACATCCACGTAGTGTTTTACAGGCAGAAAGTAATATCAAGTTATTAAATACCAATGAAGAAAAAATCTCCCTTTTAGAAAAAAAAGGAATTGATAATTTAATCATACACCCTTTTGACTCTAGTTTTTCAGAATTAACAGGTGAGGAATTTGTAAAAAATGTATTAGTCGACAGACTAAATATTCAAAAAATAATCATTGGTTACGATCATCGTTTTGGAAAAAACAGAGCATCTGACATACACGATTTAATATATTTTGGAAAAAAATATCATTTTGATGTTGAGCAAATTTCTGCTAAAGAAATAGATGAAATCTCGATAAGTTCTACCAAAACAAGAAAAGCAATTCAGGACGGAAATATAAAATTAGCGAATCAATATTTAGGATACCATTACACTTTTACAGGAAAAGTCGAAAAAGGCAAACAATTAGGAAGAACAATTGGTTTTCCTACCGCGAATATTAGTATCGAAAACACTCAAAAAATCATTCCTAAAAATGGCGTTTATATCGTTGACGGTTCTTGGCAAGGAAAAACCCACCAAGGCATGATGAATATTGGTACAAAACCTACCGTTGATGGAAAAAATACAACTATTGAAATTCATTTTTTTGATGTAAATGAAGATTTATATAATTTAGATCTTACAATTTCTGTTCATGAATTCATTAGAGAAGAGGTGAAATTTAATTCGATTGATGAATTAAAAAACCAACTTCAGCAAGACAAAATCACTTCCTTAGATTATTTAAAAAAATAGAAAACTGTTAAATACTTGTAAGTATGACAAATAATTAATTATATTTGATATAATATTTATTTTTTTTTAACCAATTGTTTAATTAAATCTTATTAGTATGAGTATCTCAAAAGAACTTAATAATGGTATTTTAATTTTTATAGGAATTGGCATCTATTTCCTTACTATGGAATTATTGGGATTATCAGACGTTTTTTTACTTAGAATATTAAATATTTTTATAGTAATATATTTCTTAAACAGGACCATAAAATCTAATTACAACGAAGGCAAAACAGAATATTTAGAAAATCTAATCTCAGGAACATTAACCGCATTAATCGGTGTTACTTTGAGTGTTGCTGGTTTGTTAATTTATATTTCTATGAAAGGTGGCGATGCTTATTTAGCAAAACTTTCTCAGAATTTTTTATTTGGAGGAGGAACACCATCGGTAAATGAATACTGTATAGGTTTGTTTTTTGAAGGAATTGCCTCCTCAATAATCATCACTTTTACATTGATGCAATATTGGAAAGATCGACATTTAAAGCATTTTTAGAGTTAGTTTAATATGTTATTTAACAAAAATGTTTTTAGGAAAACCTCATTTCCTAGAAACATTTTTCAGTTTAAATGAAAATGAACGTGAAACTTTAAATCGAAATCCTTATTTTTGACAACTATTTATAAGATACTATTATGAGTGTAATGAGAAATAATTGGACAAAAGAAGAAATAATTGCAGTATACAACAAACCTATGATGGATTTGCTTTACGAAGCAGCTTCTATTCATAGAGAACATCATGATCCAAATGTGGTTCAGGTTTCAACTCTACTTTCTATAAAAACAGGTGGTTGTCCAGAGGATTGTGGTTATTGTCCGCAAGCAGCAAGATATCATACTGATATTGAAGGCAACGACTTAATGAGCGTGCAACAAGTAAAAGCACAGGCTTTACGTGCTAAATCATCAGGTTCGTCTAGAGTTTGTATGGGAGCAGCATGGAGAAATGTAAAAGACGGACCAGAATTTGACCAAGTTTTAGAAATGGTAAGAACCATCAACAAACTAGACATGGAGGTTTGTTGTACTTTAGGAATGATTACAGAAAACCAAGCACACCGACTAGCAGAAGCAGGATTATATGCTTACAACCACAACTTAGACACATCTGAAGAATATTATAAAGAAGTAATTTCGACCAGAGGTTTTGAAGACAGAATTCAAACTATAGCCAATGTTAGAAAAACAAATGTTACTGTTTGTAGCGGCGGAATTATTGGTATGGGAGAAAGTATAGAAGACAGAGCTGGAATGCTGGTAGCGTTATCTACATTAAGTCCACAACCAGAATCAGTGCCAATAAACGCATTAGTTGCCGTAGAGGGAACTCCGATGGAAGAAGAAAAACCAGTAGAAATCTGGGAAATGATTCGTATGGTTGCTACAACTCGTATTATTATGCCAGAAACACAAGTAAGACTTTCGGCAGGAAGAATGAATATGACTAGAGAAGGTCAGGCTATGTGCTTTTTTGCTGGAGCAAATTCTATTTTTGCTGGAGATAAATTACTAACAACTCCAAACCCAGATGTAAATGAAGACATGAAAATGTTTGAAATGTTGGGATTAAATCCTCAAAAACCATTTACTAAAGTATCTCAACCAACAACGGTAGAAGCAAAAGATTCTCAATATGAATCGTTAGGAGAAAAACCAAAATGGTCAAGACCAAATCACACCATAGAGAAAAATCTCGAGTTGTCTGGAAAAGGAAAAAATTAAAAAAAAATACTTAACAAAAAAGGTACACAAATGTGTACCTTTTTTTATTTAGATTGTAATTTAAATTTTCTGAGTGAATAAAAACCGTATGCCATAGCAACAAATGCCAATAACAAAATACTACCATCAATAGGCAAGCCTGGTGGTGGTGGTGGTGTAGGTGGTGGTGGACCACCGCCTGGAGGAGCAGCATATGTAAAAAAAGTTGCTAGACCAGCTAACAAACTTATACTTAGGTTTTTTGGAGCAATCTTCATAATTGTAAAAATATAAAAAAAAACTTTTTAACAAAATATTTTAAAGCTTATTTTAAATAAATAAATTTTTACTCTAAAACTATTTTCAGCACAATAATAGTGGAAATATTTGATTCAACCAATTAATTTACAATAAAATATCAAAAAATAAAAAAAACCTTCCAATTTTAGACTGCACCCAAAAGTTTGGACAAATTTATAATTAATTTTGATAATAATGAGCTCGATATTGTATCGGGCTCATTTTGTTTAAATTTGAC
>NZ_JAYURN010000140.1:0-9062 GCF_043756175.1 Flavobacterium sp. | reverse complement strand
TTACGCATCATTTGACGTATTACTACTTCAAAGTGTTTGTCGTTTATTTTTACCCCTTGCAAACGGTATACTTCTTGAATTTCATTAACCAAATACTGCTGTACAGCTGCTGGCCCTTGAATTCTTAAGATATCGTCTGGCGTAATTGCACCATCGGATAAAGGAACACCTGCTCTTACGAAGTCATTTTCTTGAACAAGAATTTGACTAGATAATTTAACTAAGTATTTCTTGATTTCACCAAATTTAGATTCGATAATAATCTCACGGTTACCTCTTTTAATTTTTCCAAACGAGACAACACCATCAATTTCCGAAACTACTGCTGGGTTTGAAGGATTACGAGCTTCTAACAACTCGGTAATTCTTGGTAAACCTCCTGTAATATCTCCTGTTTTTGATGAACGACGTGGTATTTTTACTAAAATCTTACCTGCTTTAATTTTCTCACCATCATTTACCATAAGGTGGGCACCTACTGGTAAGTTGTACGAACGAATAAGTTCGCCATCTTTACCATAAACCAATAAAGTAGGGATTAATTTTTTATTTCTTCCTTCAGAAATTACTTTTTCTTGGAAACCGGTTTGCTCATCGATTTCGACCATGAACGATTGTCCTTGTTCTAAATCTTCGTAAGCAATTTTTCCAGTAAATTCAGAAACAATAACTCCATTATATGGATCCCATTTACAAATAACATCTCCTTTTGCAACAACTTGTGCATCAGTTACAAAAATACTTGAACCGTAAGGAATATTGTTTGTAGCAAGAAGAATTCCTGTTTTTTGGTCGATTAATTTCATTTCAGTAGAACGAGAAATAACAATATCGACAGCATTACCGTCAGTATCTTCTCCTTTTACTGTTTTTAAATCTTCGATTTCTAAACGTCCTGCAAATTTTGCAACAATGCTAGATTCTTCAGAAATACCACCCGCAACCCCTCCAACGTGGAAAGTACGAAGTGTAAGCTGTGTTCCTGGTTCTCCAATAGATTGTGCTGCAATTACTCCAACTGCTTCACCTCTTTGAGTCATTTTTCCAGTAGCTAAGTTACGTCCGTAACATTTAGCACAGATTCCTTTCGTAGCCTCACAAACAAGCGGAGAACGTACTTCTACTTTCTCTACTGGTGAAGCTTCAATAACTTTCATTATTGCTTCGGTAATTTGCTCACCTGCGTGAACTAATATATCGTTAGTTAAAGGATTTACAATGTCTTGTAAAACAACACGTCCTAAAATTCTTTCTCCTAAAGTTTCAACAATTTCTTCATTTTTCTTTAATGCAGAAACTTCTACACCTCTTAAAGTACCACAATCTTCGATGTTTACAATTACGTCTTGAGAAACGTCATGTAATCTACGAGTTAAGTAACCCGCATCCGCCGTTTTAAGGGCAGTATCGGCAAGTCCTTTACGAGCACCGTGAGTAGAAATAAAGTACTCAAGGATAGAAAGACCTTCTTTAAAGTTAGAAAGAATCGGGTTTTCAATAATTTCACCACCACCAGCGGTTGATTTTTTTGGCTTAGCCATCAAACCACGCATACCAGTTAACTGACGAATTTGTTCTTTAGATCCCCTTGCTCCAGAGTCAAGCATCATATATACCGAGTTGAAACCTTGTTGGTCTTCACGGATATTTTTCATTGCCAATTCTGTTAATTGTGCATTGGCAGAAGTCCAAATATCAATTACCTGATTGTAACGTTCGTTATTGGTAATAAGACCCATGTTATAGTTTCCAGAAATTCCTTCGACTTGTGCTCTTGCATCGGCAATAAGCTGCGTTTTTTGTTCTGGAATTCTAATATCACCAAGAGAGAATGACAATCCACCTTTGAAGGCAAATTTGTAACCCATATCTTTAATGTTATCAAGGAAAGCTGCCGTTGTAGGAACATTTGTTACTGCAAGGATTTTTCCAATAATATCACGTAAGTTTTTCTTAGTTAATACATCATTTATATAACCTGCTGCTTCTGGTACTACTTCATTAAATAATACACGACCTGCAGTGGTTTGGATAATTTTATTTACTAATTCTCCTTCTTCGTTGAAATCTTTTGCTCTAATTTTAACACGCGCATTTAATTCTAATCTTCCTTCGTTTAAAGCAATATTTACCTCTTCGGCAGAATAGAAAACTAAATCTTGTCCTAAAATAATATGTTCAGGAGTAGAGATACGTTCTTTGGTCATATAATATAGACCCAAAACCATATCCTGAGAAGGTACAGTAACTGGTGCACCATTTGCTGGATTTAAGATATTGTGCGAAGCCAACATTAATAATTGTGCTTCTAAAATAGCTTCTGGTCCTAATGGTAAGTGAACCGCCATCTGATCCCCATCAAAATCCGCATTAAATGCAGTACAAACTAAAGGGTGCAATTGAATCGCTTTACCTTCAATTAATTTTGGTTGGAATGCTTGGATACCTAATCTGTGCAAAGTAGGAGCACGATTCAGTAAAACTGGGTGACCTTTAATTACATTTTCAAGAATATCCCAAACTACTGGTTCTTTTTTGTCTATTATTTTCTTTGCAGATTTAACAGTTTTTACAATTCCACGCTCTATCAATTTACGGATAACGAATGGCTTGTATAATTCGGCTGCCATATCTTTTGGGATACCGCATTCGAACAATTTCAATTCAGGACCAACAACAATTACCGAACGAGCAGAATAATCCACACGTTTTCCAAGTAAGTTTTGACGGAAACGTCCTTGCTTACCTTTTAATGAATCTGATAATGATTTTAATGGTCTGTTTGATTCAGTTTTAACTGCAGATGCTTTACGAGTATTATCGAAAAGTGAATCTACAGATTCTTGCAACATACGTTTTTCGTTTCTCAAGATAACTTCTGGAGCTTTAATCTCCATTAATCTTTTCAAACGGTTGTTACGTATAATCACACGACGGTATAAATCATTTAAATCTGAAGTTGCAAAACGACCACCATCAAGTGGAACAAGTGGACGTAATTCTGGTGGAATAACAGGAACAACTTTCATAATCATCCATTCTGGACGGTTTTCACGGTTCAAGTTAGACTCACGGAAAGATTCAACAACTTGTAATCTTTTTAATGCTTCGGTTTTTCTTTGTTTTGATGTTTCGTTGTTAGCTGAGTGACGCAATTGATAAGACAACTGATCAAGGTCGATTCGAGCTAATAAATCCATAATACACTCTGCTCCCATTTTGGCAACAAATTTATTAGGATCAAAATCATCAAGATATTGATTATCTGCTGGCAAAGTATCAAGAATATTTAAGTATTCTTCTTCTGTTAAGAAATCTAATCTTTTGATAGATTCTCCCTCTGCATTTTGAGCAATACCTGCTTGAATTACTACGTATCTTTCGTAGTAAATAATCATATCTAATTTCTTAGATGGCAAACCTAATATATAACCAATTTTGTTTGGAAGTGAACGGAAATACCAGATATGAGCGATTGGCACAACAAGATTGATGTGTCCTACTCTATCACGACGTACTTTTTTTTCAGTAACTTCTACTCCACAACGATCACAAACGATTCCTTTGTATCGGATTCTTTTGTATTTTCCACAAGCACATTCGAAATCTTTTACTGGTCCGAAAATTCTTTCGCAGAAAAGACCATCACGTTCTGGTTTGTGCGTTCTGTAGTTGATAGTTTCTGGCTTCAAAACTTCTCCTCTTGACTCTGCCAAGATAGATTCTGGTGAAGCTAATCCTATCGAGATTTTATTGAATCTTTTTACTGGATTCTTATCTCTATTATTGTTGTTACTAGTATTATTTCTATTATTCATCATAGTTTTTACTATTGATTTATTTGCAATTAAAAATTGATTTTAGATTAATGATTAAATTCATTTCCTCTATTACCTCGGATTACTTCTCTAAACTTCAAATAAATTTTGAAGTGCTAATTATTAAGTATTAATAAAAAATCGGAACGGATTACGGGTATAAATCCTAAAAACCTTTATAAATGCCAAAGTAGAGACGTTGCAATGAACGTCTCTACTAGTGACAAATTATTATTTATTCTTCTAAACGAATGTCTAATCCAAGACCTTTTAGTTCATGCATTAATACATTGAACGATTCTGGTAATCCTGGTTCTGGCATAGATTCTCCCTTAACGATAGCTTCGTAAGTTTTTGCTCTACCAATAACATCATCAGATTTTACTGTCAAAATTTCACGTAGTGTACTTGACGCTCCATAAGCTTCAAGTGCCCAAACCTCCATTTCTCCAAAACGCTGACCTCCAAATTGAGCTTTACCACCCAATGGTTGTTGTGTAATAAGTGAGTATGGCCCGATAGAACGTGCGTGCATTTTGTCATCAACCATGTGTCCAAGTTTCAACATATAGATAACTCCAACTGTTGCTGCTTGGTGGAAACGTTCTCCTGTACCACCATCATAAAGATGTGTATGTCCGAAACGTGGCACTCCAGCTTCGTCAGTGATTTCGTTGATTTGATCTAAAGATGCTCCGTCGAAAATTGGTGTTGCATATTTGCGTCCCAAGTTTTGTCCTGCCCATCCTAGAACGGTTTCGTAAATCTGACCAATGTTCATACGAGAAGGTACTCCAAGTGGATTCAATACGATATCTACTGGTGTTCCGTCTTCAAGGAAAGGCATGTCTTCGTGACGTACTATACGTGCAACGATTCCTTTATTTCCGTGACGACCCGCCATTTTATCTCCAACTTTCAACTTACGTTTTTTGGCGATATAAACTTTGGCTAATTTCAAGATTCCAGCTGGCAATTCATCTCCAACCGTAATCGTAAATTTCTCTCTACGCAATGCTCCTTGAAGGTCGTTTAACTTAATTTTGTAATTATGGATTAAGTCATTCACCATTTTATTGGTTTCATCGTCAGCAACCCATTGTCCTCTTGTTAAGTGAGCGAAATCTTCTACCGCATATAACATTTTTTGAGTGTATTTTTTACCTTTTGGTAAAACTTCTTCACCCAAATCGTTCATTACACCTTGCGATGTTTTTCCGTTTACGATTGTAAATAATTTTTCAACTAATTTGTCTTTTAATTCAACAAATTTAGTTTCAAACTCCATTTCAAGTTCAGATAAAGCGTCTTTGTCTTGTGTACGTTTACGCTTATCTTTTACTGCTCTTGCAAATAATTTTTTATCAAGAACTACACCGTGAAGTGATGGAGAAGCTTTTAATGAAGCGTCTTTTACATCACCAGCTTTATCTCCGAAGATTGCACGAAGCAATTTCTCTTCTGGAGTTGGATCTGATTCTCCTTTAGGTGTAATTTTCCCAATTAGAATGTCACCAGGTTTAACTTCGGCACCAATTCTAATCATTCCATTTTCATCTAAATCTTTAGTAGCTTCTTCAGAAACATTAGGAATATCATTAGTTAACTCCTCGTTACCTAATTTTGTATCTCTAACTTCTAATGAATAATCATCTACGTGGATTGATGTAAATATATCATCACGAACTACTTTTTCAGAAATTACAATTGCATCCTCGAAGTTATACCCTTTCCAAGGCATAAATGCTACTTTTAAGTTACGACCTAAAGCTAACTCTCCGTTTTGCGTTGCATATCCTTCACAAAGTACTTGACCTTTTATTACTTTATCACCTTTTCTTACGATAGGCTTTAAGTTGATAGAAGTTCCTTGATTCGTTTTTCTAAATTTAATTAACTGGTATGTTTTCTCATCAGATTCGAAACTTACTGCTCTTTCGGCATCCGTTCTATCGTATTTGATAGTAATCATATCGGCATCAACATATTCTACAACTCCAGCTCCTTCAGCATTTATTAATACTCTAGAATCTGAGGCTACTTGACGCTCTAAACCAGTACCAACAATTGGTGCTTCAGGGCGAATAAGTGGAACAGCTTGACGCATCATGTTAGATCCCATCAAGGCTCTATTCGCATCATCATGTTCCAAGAAAGGAATTAATGAAGCTGAGATAGATGCAATTTGATTAGGAGCAACATCAGTATAATGAACAGCCGTTGGATCGATTACTGGGAAATCACCTTCTTGACGGGCAATAACGTTATCAGCAGTAATTTTACCAGTTTCATCCATTTGAATGTTTGCTTGTGCAATTAACTGACCTTCTTCTTCTTCAGCACTCAAATAAACTGGTGTAGAAGTTAAATCTACAACACCATTTGTTACTTTACGGTAAGGAGTTTCGATGAAACCCATTCCGTTTACTTTTGCATAAACACCTAAAGATGAAATCAATCCAATGTTTGGTCCCTCAGGAGTTTCAATTGGACAAAGTCTTCCGTAGTGAGTGTAGTGAACGTCACGCACCTCAAAACCAGCTCTTTCACGGGAAAGACCACCTGGTCCTAGGGCAGATAAACGACGCTTGTGCGTTATTTCAGCTAATGGATTCGTTTGATCCATAAATTGAGACAACTGGTTTGTACCAAAGAAAGAGTTGATTACCGATGACAATGTTTTAGCATTAATCAAATCGATAGGTGTAAACACCTCGTTATCTCTAACGTTCATTCTCTCACGAATGGTTCTTGCCATACGAGCCAAACCAACGCCAAATTGCTGTGATAATTGCTCACCTACAGTTCTTACACGACGGTTTGATAAGTGATCAATATCATCAATATCTGCTTTCGCATTGATAAGTTCGATCAAATATTTCACTATGGTAATGATATCTTCTTTGGTAAGCACTTGCTTTTCCATTGGGGTATCAAGACCTAATTTTTTGTTTATTCTATAACGACCTACTTCACCTAAGTTGTAACGTTGGTCAGAGAAGAATAATTTATCTATAATACCACGAGCAGTTTCTTCATCAGGCGGTTCTGCGTTACGCAATTGTCTGTAGATATGCTCGACAGCTTCTTTTTCAGAGTTTGTTGGATCTTTTTGTAATGTATTGTGAATGATTGAATAATCGACAACATTATTATCCTCCTTGTGTAACAAGATAGATTTCACGTTAGATTCTACAATTTCTTCTACATTATCCTTATCTAAAATCGTATCACGATCTAAAATGATTTCATTTCTTTCGATAGAAACTACTTCACCAGTATCTTCGTCTACGAAATCCTCGTGCCATGTATTTAATACACGTGCAGCAAGTTTTCGTCCAATATATTTTTTAAGTCCTGATTTAGAAACTTTAATTTCTTCGGCAAGGTCAAAAATCTCAAGGATATCTTTATCACTTTGGAAACCGATTGCACGGAATAAAGTGGTAACAGGTAATTTTTTCTTTCTATCGATATAAGCATACATGACGCTGTTAATATCGGTAGCAAACTCTATCCATGATCCTTTGAAAGGGATTACACGAGCAGAATATAATTTTGTTCCATTTGCATGGAATGATTGTCCGAAGAAAACACCAGGAGAACGGTGAAGTTGAGAAACAACAACACGTTCTGCACCATTAATAACGAAAGTTCCGCTAGGTGTCATATAAGGAATAGTTCCAAGATATACATCTTGTACTATAGTTTCAAAATCTTCATGTTCTGGATCTGTACAATATAGTTTCAAACGTGCTTTTAGTGGCACACTATAAGTAAGACCTCTTTCTATACATTCTTGAATTGTATAACGAGGTGGGTCTACAAAATAATCAATAAACTCCAATACAAAGTTATTTCTAGTATCTGTAATTGGAAAGTTTTCCATGAAGGTATTGTAAAGCCCTTCGTTGCCTCTTTCGTCTGATTTCGTTTCTAATTGAAAGAAATCTTGAAAAGATTTAACCTGAACATCTAGAAAATCTGGATATGCAGGAATATTTTTTGTAGAGGCAAAATTCAATCTTTCGGTCTGATTTGTTATCATCAATGGACAAAATTTTGATTAAAAAAAAGTAATTGTTTGTGTATAAAACACTGTATAATCTGTACTTTTCCTTTTTAAAACAATACATCTTTAAAAATAAACCAGGAAAATATAGTTGATTTTTTTCTTCGTATTGATTAAAAGCTTTTTCGTATTCTAAACTATTTTATAATAAAACTTGATATAATTTTATTATACGAAAAATGGTTTAGGTCATTGGGCATCATACCCAAGACCTAAACCTAATTCAAAAACTAAGTTGAACTATTTAAGCTCAACAACAGCTCCTGCTTCTTCTAAAGATTTTTTAAGACCTTCAGCCTCATCTTTAGTAACACCTTCTTTTACATTAGATGGTGCAGCATCAACTAAATCTTTAGCTTCTTTAAGACCTAAACCTGTTAGTTCTTTAACCGCTTTTACAACTGCTAATTTAGAAGCACCAGCTTCCTTAAGAACAACTGTAAATTCAGTTTGAGCTTCTTCAGCAGCGTCTCCACCACCTGTTTGCATAACTACTGCAGCTGCTGCTGGTTCGATACCGTACTCGTCTTTTAATATTGTTGCTAAATCATTAACTTCTTTTACAGTTAAGTTAACTAATTGTTCTGCGAATTGTTTCAAATCTGCCATTTGTACTATCTTTAAATGATTTGTAATTTATTTTAATTTATTGTGCGCTAATTTATTCTGCTGCTTCGCCATTAGATTCTGCATGGTTTAATAATGCAGCGATCACGCGCTTAGCAGGAGATTGAAGTAATCCGATAATTTCACCGATAACTTCGTCTCTTGATTTAAGGTTTACTAACGAGTCAAGTAAATTGTCACCAATATAAATTTCGTCGTTAATGTAAGCTCCTTTTAAAAGAGGTTTGTCTGATTTTTTACGGAAGTCTTTGATGATTTTTGCTGGACCATTAGCCACATCTGCAATAAAAATCGAAGAATTTCCTTTTAAAGTCAATGGTAAATCACCAAAGTTTTTATCAGATGCTTCCATTGCTTTTACAAGCAAGGTGTTTTTTACAACTTCTAATTTGATACCTGCTTTAAAACAAGCTCTTCTTAGGTTTGAAGTAGTTTCTGCATTTAATCCAGAAATATCTGCTACATATAAAATGTTTGTACCAGCTAACTGTGCAGTTAAATCTCCAATAGCGATTGATTTTTCTTCTCTTGTCATATCAATTATA
>NZ_JAYURN010000139.1:0-29339 GCF_043756175.1 Flavobacterium sp. | reverse complement strand
CAAAGCGCAATTGGCACTTAGCATTGAAACAATCAAAAACCCAAATAATGCTGAATTTTTAGTCATGCAAGCCATGATTCATACCGCTTGGATAGTGGCTGATCCTATGACAAACGGAATGAAATTATCAGGTCCAGTAATGGAATTATATGCAAAAGCACAAGCTATTGCACCCGAAAATCCTAGAGTTGTTTTTTGCAAAGCAGAATTTGAAATAAATGGTGCGAAATATTTTGGTGGAGATACAAAACCAATGTGTGCGCAAATTGAAAAAGCTGTCGGACTTTTTGCTACTTTTAAACCAGAAAGTCAATTTCACCCAAAATGGGGATTGGACAGAGCTACAGAAGCACTGAAAGCTTGTAAATAGTAAAGGAAAAGACTAAAAGATAATAATGAAAATGGAAAATCAAAGAATAAAAACATTTACAGAAGTTAAAAAAGGAGCTTTTGCCTGCCTAAAAATTGCTGTGATATTTACCTTAATTTTTACAGTAATAATCAATCAAGATTTTAATCTAAAAAATATTGGATTTTCATTTCTAATAAGTTCATTGTATTCTTTTGGTCTTGGTTTTGGTAATGGTTTGATAAATAATTCATTAGATAGAAAATGGGATTGGTTAGAACAAACAAATCTTAGAGTGTATTTTGGGATTATAACCACTGTTTTGTACACCATTCCTGTAGTTTTGGGTATAAATTATTTCACTTTTGTGATTTTAAATAAATTGCCGTCGAGTGATTTTTTTAATTCAGATATGGTTTTAATACATCTTTCCTATATTATTTTGTCACTTGGAGTTTCGGTTTTTATGCACGCAAGAAGTTTTATGATCAATTGGAAAAATGTGAGCAAAAAAGAAGTTACCGAACAAAAAATTATTGCAGGAACAGCAAATGCTAAGTTCGAAAGTTTAAAAAATCAAATCGATCCACATTTTTTGTTTAATAGCCTCAATGTTTTAAGTTCTTTGATAGAAGAAAATCCTGATAATGCACAACGATTTACTACTTCATTGTCAAAAATTTATCGCTATGTTCTCGAACAAAAAGACAAAGATTTAGTTTCGGTCGAAGAAGAATTATCGTTTGCTAAAACGTATATGAATTTGTTAAAAATGCGCTTCGAAAATAGTTTAACATACGAATTACCAACAGAAAATATCAATCCAGAAGCAAAAGTAGTTCCACTTTCATTACAACTTTTATTAGAAAACACGGTAAAACACAACGTTGTATCGGAACAAAAACCATTGCATATTAAGATTTTTATTGATGGCGATTATTTAGTTATTCAAAATAATTTTCAGAAGAAGGAAGTTTTGCAGGATAGGCATGGTGTTGGTTTGCAAAACATCATCAATCGGTACGGAATCATTTCTAACAGAAAAGTACTAATAGAACAAAACGAAAATACATTTAGTGTCAAAATACCAGTTTTAACGAAACAAATCGCCTTTATGGAAACAAAAAATATAATAAACGAGAATATGGCTTATGTTAGAGCTAAAGAAAGAGTTGGAAAGATTAAAGGATTTTACGGAAACCTGATTTCCTATTGTACAGTAATTCCAATTTTAATTATTATAAATTTAAATACTAGTTCTGGTTTTCAGTGGTTTTGGTTCCCAATGTTTGGTTGGGGAATGGGAGTTACATTTCACGCAATTGAAACTTTTGGATATGGAAAAAATTGGGAAGAACGTAAAATACAAGAATTTTTGAATAAGGATAAAAACAAAAAATGGAGCTAATGGAAACAAATCAGAATAACATCGAAAAATACCTTGCAGCAAAAAAGCAAGTGCAAGAAATAAAGGGTTTTTACGGAAATCTCATTTCATATATTCTAGTAAATTTATTTTTGCTATTTATAAATCTAAAATATTCGCCAGAGCATATTTGGTTCTTTTGGCCCATGATAGGTTGGGGAATTGGAGTCGTTTTTCACGGAATGAAAGCTTTTAATTACATGCCATTTCTAGGAAAAGACTGGGAAGAACGAAAAATTGCTCAATATATGAAAGAAGAAGAAAGCAATAATAATTTATAAAAATAGATAGAAATGGAAACAAATGCAAACGAGGAAATACGCTATCAAGAAGCTTTGAAACGAGTTAAGAAACTAAAAGGATTTTACACTCATTTAACTGTTTATGTCGTAGTAAATATCATGATTGTCATTCTAAATATTCAAGATTTAGAACCTAGTGAAAGTTATTTTAGGAAGGAAAATTTCTTTACAGCATTTTTCTGGGGAATAGGATTATTAGCTCATGCACTTTCTACTTTTGTACCAACATGGTTTTTAGGGAATAATTGGGAAGAAAGAAAAATTAAAGAGCTAATAGAAAAAGAGAAGAACGAGAAATGGGAGTGATTCAATGTCAATTTCAAAAAATCAATTTCAAAAATCAATTCGGAATCAAAAGCTAAAAACCGAAACCAAAAAATGAAAACAATAATAATAGAAGACGAGAAACCAGCAGCAAGATTGTTTCAACGCAAACTCGAAAAATTGAATGTAAAAGTCGATGTGATGTTGCATTCTGTTGAAGAATCGATAGCTTGGTTTTCTGATAACGAACACCCAGATTTAATATTTCTCGACATTCAATTATCCGACGGATTATCTTTTGAAATTTTTGAAAAAGTAGCTATAAAATCGGCAATAATTTTTACAACCGCTTACGACGAATATGCGTTAAAGGCTTTCAAATTAAATTCGATTGATTATCTTCTCAAACCAATTGATGAAGACGAATTAGAAGTTGCTGTTGCAAAATTTAAAGCCAATTTACCCAAACTGGAAACTAACTTGCAATTGGATTTTGAACAGATAAAAAAGATGCTTCAAAACCCATTTGATAAAAATTATAAAACAAGATTTACTGTAAAAATAGGACAACAACTAAAAGTCATTTTGATGGACGAAATTGAATGTTTTTTTAGTGAAAATAAAGGTACTTATATTCACACTTTCGACAATAGAAATTATCTTATAGACTCGACTCTCGAAGTTTTAGAACAAGAATTAGATCCTAAAAATTTCTTTCGCATCAGTCGAAAATTTATTGTCCCTCTGAAGTCTATCAAAGAAATTTTATTGTATTCTAACTCACGATTGAAAATTATTTTACCAACCTATAAAGAAGAAGAAGTAATAGTTAGTCGGGAAAAAGTGCAAGAATTTAAAACTTGGATAGGATAAATTTATTAATGAAGTCTTTAATTAATTAAGGATTGTTAAAATACTGATTTGATAAGTTTTAAATACTAAGTATAGATTTTATTGATAACGATTTTAAACCTTAAAAAACACTTTTCTAATACCAATAATTGCAAATATTGGTAAAGTGTAGATTATGAAGAATGGAACAATATATTCTATCAAGTTCATTGGAAGCATTACGACAATTATTAGTAATTGAAAACCCAAACCGTAAATAGAAACTAAAGTCATAAACCAGTTAGGGAATGTTTTTACTCTGTAAGCATCGTTATCTAAAAAGTGAATTATCTTATCGAAAATACCATAAACTAGAGTATAAATTGTAAATAAAATATCAACTGTTTTTTGGTTTTCACCAGATAAAGCTCGAGGTGATTTATACTCAAAAACTTTACTAGTTGCATCTCCTCCAACCGATTTATTTCTCAAAATTACATAGTAATAATTGTATAAAGTACCTTGTAATTGAATGCAGAAAAATGCTAAAAGTGTAACCCAAAAAGTAGTTTTAGAGACATAACAAATAGTCATTAAAAATATAAAATTGAGAATAATATCAAACACACTATCTAAATATCTTCCAGAATAAGAAGGTGTGTTTTTAAGCCTTGCAAGTTCACCGTCTGCTGCATCGATTCCAGATTTTAAAAGGATAAAAAAGCCAGCAAAAAAATAATTTCTGTTCAACATACAACCAATAGCAATGAGACCAGAAAGCCCAAAAAGTAGTGTAACATGAATAGGAGTAAAACGTGTATTTTTAAGAGAATTGGCAAGAAATTTCCCAAAAGGTCTTCCGTAATCTGATAAATCTAAAAATTTATCTTTTGCAGCAAGTTTAGACATTAAAGCGTGAAAACAAATAGATGTGACAATATAGTCAAAAAGCAAAAGTAATCTTTTTAAAGACTATTTTTTGTATAAACAATAGTTTAGATTTTGTTAAATATTATTTACTAAATCGATGTAAAGTATAAGTCATTGTTGCTAATAATAAAAAAGCCATAGCTTGATGTGTTACACCCAGCCATAGGGGAACGCTATATAATAAAGTTAAAACACCAAGTGTAAATTGTATGAAAACAATTATCATTAATCCGTATAATCCATTTTTTTGTGCTTCAGAAAGTGAATATTTTTTACTTTTGAAGGTTAAAAATAATATTAATCCAACTACAAAATAGGCAATTGTTCTATGAACAAATTGTACGCCACTTTTACCTTCTGTAAATCTTGTAAACCAAGAATTTTTTTCTAGAATAATACTTTCGTGAAAAAATTGTCCATCACTCATCAATGGCCAATGGGTATGAATTACCCCAGCATTAAGACCAGCAACAAATCCACCATAAATAATTTGTAGAATTAGAACTACTAAAGTAATTCGTGCTAAATTTCGCAAGGGAATAATAACTTCTTTTCTATCAGGATAAATTAAATCTAGGGCAACCCATAATGTAAAAGCAAAAGTAATAAAAGCAAATGTTAAGTGTAATGAAAGACGAAAATGGCTTACGTCAGGTGCATCAATTAAACCACTTTTTACCATAAACCATCCTAAGAAACCTTGAAAAGCACCCATTCCTAGCAGAATTCCGGATTTTTTTAGAGTTTCGGCATCCAATCTTTTCTTTATTAAGAAAAAAACAAAAGGAATTATAAAAACTAATCCAATTATTCTACCAATAAATCGATGAAACCATTCCCAGAAATATATAAACTTGTAATCGGAAAGTGTAAAATCGTTATGAATATTAATTTTTTGGTATTCTGGAAATTGCTTATATTTTTCGAAGGTTTCCTCCCATTTAGTTTCAGTGAGTGGGGGGAAGGTATCAGTTACTAAATGCCAATCGGTCATTGATAGACCAGAATTTGTTAATCTCGTGATTCCGCCCACAACAACCATTACAAATACTAAAAAGCAACCCGAAAGTAGCCAGATTATTACAGATTTATTATTTTTCATTAATTATAAATTTTGAATACGTAAAGATAGACAGTTTAGATATTTTTCAGCTTGAAACAAATTATAATTAAATATTAATTATTTTAAAATTTATTAATTCAATACTTTTTTTAAACCTAATTTTTCAGCTATTTTCAAAACGAATTCATACGCTGCTTGATATTCATTCGGGATTTCACCTTCTAAAATTGCTTCTTTTACAGCTTCTTTCAAAACGCCAATTTCTCTTCCTGGCTTTATGTCAAAAATAGCCATAATTTGTTCTCCGGTAATAGGTGGTTGAAAGTTTCGGACAGAATCACGTTCTTCTACTTCAATGATTTTCTGACGTACAATTTCAAAGTTTTTGTGGTATTTTTTAAACTTATTTGGGTTTTTGGTTGTAATATCTGCTTCGCATAAAGTCATTAAATTTTCTACATCTTCACCAGCATCAAAAACCAAACGACGCACTGCCGAGTCGGTTACAATATCTTCCGACAAAACAATTGGCCGTGAACTCATCATGACCATTTTTTGCACAAATTTCATTTTGTGATTTAAAGGCATGTGTAAACGTTCGAATATTTTTTTTGCCATTTTACCACCCAAAAACTCATGTCCATGAAAAGTCCAACCTTGTTTTTTATTAAAACGCTTGGTTGGTGCTTTGCCAATATCGTGCAATAATGCAGACCAACGTAACCAAACATCTTTTGTATTTGGACAAATATTATCAACGACTTCTAAAGTATGATAAAAGTTATTCTTGTGTGTATGGCCTTCTATTTCTTCTACTTGATTTAAAGCAGTTAGTTCTGGTAGAATGATGTCTAATAATCCTGTTTTGAAAAGCAACAAAAATCCTATTGAAGGTTTGTCTGAAGAGAGAATTTTGTTTAATTCATCGACAATTCGTTCGCCTGAAATAATATTAATCCGATTTGCATTTTTAGTAATGGAGTTTAAAGAGTTTTCTTCAATCGTAAAACCCAATTGTGTTGCAAATCGAATTCCACGAAGCATTCGCAAAGGATCGTCAGAGTAAGTAATATCAGGATTTAAGGGTGTTTTTATGATTTTATTTTCTAAATCAATCAAACCATCAAAAGGATCTAATAATTCGCCATAATTTGTTACATTCAAAGAAATTGCCAAAGCATTTATTGTAAAATCACGACGATTTTGGTCATCTTCAAGCGTTCCGTTTTCTACAACTGGATTGCGACTTTCTAGATTATAAGATTCTTTTCTTGCTCCAACAAACTCAATTTCTGTATCTTCAAAACGAAGCATTGCTGTTCCGTAAGTTTTAAAAACCTGTACTTTTGGTTTGTTTGGTAATAATTCTGCAACTTTCAACGCCAACTCAATTCCTGAGCCAACTGCAACAATATCAATATCTTTTTTGAATTCTCGTTTTAAAATTAAATCACGAACAAAACCACCAATTACATAACTATCTACATTAAGTTCTTGGGAAGCTTTTGAAATGATTTCAAAAATTTTATTGTTTAGCGCTTCTTTATATGAACTGTTTTTTGTCATTCTAAATTTAATCTGCTGTAAAAAAACTATTTACGAATAACTTTTACTTGAGAATCACTCGACAGTTTTATAATTGTTGATGGTTTTCCTCCAATTTTTTCGCGATGCAAATTTACAACATAGTCTACACCTTTTATAATTTCTGGGCTAATATCTTTAAACGCTATTGGCGTAGGTTGACCAGAAATGTTTGCTGAAGTTGAAACTAGAGGTTTTTTCATTCGCTCTAATAATTTGAAACAAAAAGGTTCCTTTACGATTCTAATTCCGAGAGTTTTATCTTGAGCAATAAGATTTGGCGCTACATTTCTAGGATTATCAAGAATTATTGTGGTTGGTTTTTCGGAAATATCCATGATTTGCCAAGCTACTTCTGGAATATCTTTAAAAACATTGTACATCATTTTCTCACCATTCATTAGGCAAATCATACTTTTGGTTTCTTCTCGTTGTTTGAGTTTGTATATTTTGGCAACAGCATCAGGGTTTGTGGCATCGCAACCTATTCCCCAAACGGTATCGGTTGGATAAAGGATTATACCACCATCTTTAATGACTTCGTAGGCGTTGTGTATTTCGGTGTTGATGTCCATTTATGAATTTAATATTTTTTTCAAAAATAGATAGTCATTATATTGATAAGACTCTCTAAATTTTCTATATTTTTTTACTCGTTTTTTAATTAACCCAAAAAAATGTCTTTTAATTGAAATATCGTTAAGAGCATAATCTATTTGATCTGTATCAAGATTTTTTGTGGTAAAAATATGAATATGTTTGTTTTTACAATAATAATTTTTTCCAAATTTTTCAGCTATTAATTGCATAGCTTTTGGGGAATAAAAAGCAATATGTTGACCAGTCTCTTGGGAAATATACCACCAATTTTCTATTTCATCATTAGATTCTGGAATCAATTCGGTTGAGAAAATTGCGTTTTCAGAATATTTAAAAATCTCTTCAATTTCCTTTAGTGGATTTTGTAAATGTTCTAAAATTTCAAATCCTGTAACAAGATCAAAATGTGTATCATTTATGTCACTAATGTCAAAATGTTTGGCAAATAAATTTTCACAATAAATATCTTGTCTGAAGAAATCAAATCCTTTATCTCGCATTAATCTTACAAATATGCCATAACCTCCTGCAAAATCTAACATTCTTTTTGCCTCTCCAAAGCAACAGTCAATTATTTTTGAAATTTCAGTGGTTAAATAATTATTACGTATCAAAATTCCTATATCTAAAGATGTGATAGCAGTATTGTATGCCTCTTCAAACCAAAAAGGTTCATCAGTTTGAACAAATGAACAATTATCGCATTTGTAATAATTTACATTATATTTTAGAAGGACAATCTTTTTAAATATTATGTTTGAGTTGTGTTCACATATTTTACATTTCATATTATCATTGGTTAATCTGCAAAATTTTTATTTAAAGTATCTTCTATAGAATAATCATTTGTTAGACTAATCATGCCATATAGTTTCTCTGGTGAACCGGAGAGTTTATAAATTTCGTTACTTCTTACAAAATCTGGATTTATCTTAATTTCTAAATTATGTTTTGAAATTTTAGTACAGATATTTATAATTTCATTTAATGAATGTGTTTTACCGGAACATAAATTCACAATTTCTGAATAAAAATTACTTATTGCTAGTTTATAATAACATTCACAAATAAAATTTATCGAATTATATTCTCTATATACATTAATATTTCCAAGTTCTAATATGCTAGCCTTTTCTTTAAAAGCTTTAGTTATTTTAGGTATTACAAAATTTATATTTTGTTCTGGTGCTGTATAATTAAATGGTCTAGTAATGATTATTGGAAGTGTGTCAAAATACGTTTTTGCAGTAAATTCCATAGCCAATTTACTTATTCCGTAATGGTTTATAGGATTTGGGCTTAAATTTTCTGATAGAATTGTTTCTGATTGATTTCCATAAACGGTTGCACTACTAGCTAAAATTACTTTACGAATACTATTTTTAGCTTCGTTTTTAATGGCTTCCAACAAGTTTTGTGTTCCTAATACATTTACATCATACATTTCGGAAAGATTTTTATGTCCTACAAAAGATATTGCTGCTAAATGAATTACAATGTTAGGTTGGATTTCTTTTATGATTGCATTTAGCTTTTCTTTTTCTAGTAAATCACATATATATATATTGGGATTTTTACTTTCGTTATGATTTGCTAATCCAAAAACTTCAAAGTTTTTATCGGCAAAATATTTAGAAAGATAAATCCCAGTAAAACCATTTATTCCAGTAATAAAAACTTTAGAATGAGAATCCATTTGTGTTTCTTCTTATATCGGCTTCCACCATTATTGAGCAAAGTTTTTCTAAAGTAGTTTCTGGATGCCAGTTTAACAAATCATTTGCTTTTTTTGCATCACCAATCAATAATTCTACTTCTGAAGGTCTGAAAAATGCTGGGTTAATTTGAACTAATAATTCATTAGTTTTTTGGTTGTAACCTTTTTCGTCGACACCTTGACCTTTCCAGACTAGATCGACTCCAATTTGTTTGAAAGAAAGTTCTACAAAAGTTTTAACAGTAAATGTTTTATTGGTTGCTAAAACAAAAGTCTCTGCATCCTTGTATTGTAACATTTTATACATTCCTTCTACATATTCTTTGGCATAACCCCAATCTCTTTGTGCATCTAAATTTCCTAATTCTAATATAGATTGTTTTTTAAGAGATATTTTAGCAACGGTATCTGTAATTTTTCTTGTTACAAATTCTCTTCCTCTTAAGGGCGATTCGTGGTTGAATAAAATACCACTTACACCAAAAATATCATAACTTTCTCTATAGTTTATTGTTGCCCAATGTGCAAAAAGTTTAGAAAAACCATAAGGACTTCTTGGGTAAAAAGGAGTGTCTTCGGTTTGAGGTACTTGTTGTACTTTACCAAACATTTCAGATGTGCTGGCTTGATAAAACCTAATTTTAGGATTTATTATTCTAATAGCTTCTAACAAATGCAATGCACCAATTCCAGTTGTATGGGCTGTAGAAATTGGCTGATCAAAGGAAACACCTACAAAACTTTGAGCGGCTAAATTATAAATTTCGTCAGGTTGAACTTTATCTATTAATCGGATATTACTTGTTTGGTCATTTAAATCATATTCAAGTAAATGCAAATTTGGATTATTTTGAATCCCTAATTCTTCAATTCTCCAAAAATTCATAGAACTAGAACGTCTATAAGTCCCATAAACTTCATATCCTTTTCCTAAAAGTAACTCAGCTAAATATGCACCATCTTGACCTGTAATACCTGTTATGATTGCTTTTTTCATATATATGTTAAATTTTTATTAACGGCTTTTATGCAAAAGTACATTTTTTTAAAACAACCCGAAAAATAATTAATCAAAAGTATATCTTTGCAGTTATTATTTTCAATAAAAAGTTAGTAATAGTCAAGTTGTTTTACAATATTTAAAAAATATTTTAAATTAAATTATATAATGAAAGATAAAATTGGAGTTAATGTTTTTGGATACATTAATGGTGAGTTCGGATTAGGCGAAGCAGTAAGATTGTTAATAAAAGCAATGCAAAGCGTAGATATTCCAGTTGCATTAATTAATTTTGATATAAAGACAAATCATCGTCACGAAGATAAAACTTTCGAAAACTTTAGTACAGAAGCTCCACATCCAATTAATTTAGTATTGCTAGGACCAGGTGAGGCAAGCTTACCTCTAACTTATTTTGAGAATTCAGAATTGTTTAAAAATAAATATAATATTTTTTATCTAAATTGGGAATCTGAATTTTTCCCTCAGGAATACGTTGATAATATTAGTTTTTTTGATGAAATTTGGGTTCCAGCAAAATATTGTCAAAAAGTAATTTCGAATGTCACCAAGATTCCTGTAAGTGTTATTCACTATCCGATTGAAATTGTAGTACCAGATACAATCGACAAGGAAGCCGAAAATTTTTATGATAAATCAAGCTTTAATTTTTTATTTATTTTCGATTACAATAGTACGCTCGAAAGAAAAAACCCTTTAAACTTAATTAAAGCATTTAAAAAAGCATTTGATAAGCAGGACAAATCAGTTTCGTTAACAATAAAAACCTCTAGAGCTACTAGATTTGCAAAAGAGAAATCAAAATTATTGGAGGAAATTGACGGATTTGAAAATATAAAAATTGTAGAAAAAATCTTTGAAAAAGATACTTTGCATAACATTATAAAAGGTTGTGATAGTTATGTTTCACTTCATCGTTCAGAAGGATTTGGACTAACAATGGCTGAAGCTATGTTTTTCTCGAAACCAGTTATAGCAACTGGTTATTCAGGAAACTTAGAATTTATGAATAATGAAAACAGTTTTTTAGTTAATTATAAAACCTGCACAGTAGATTCAAAAATCATTAATTATGACAAAAATACGATTTGGTCTGATCCTGATTTTGAGCACATGGCAGAATTAATGACAAGTGTAAAAGAAAATTCAGATACTATTAAAGAAATTGCAAATAAAGGTAATCAAACAATACTGAATGAGTTTTCAACTATAAAAATAGGGACTGAAATTAAAACTAAACTAGAGTCAATATTAGAATGTTTTAGGGTAGACCCAATCAAAAATGCTTATATCTCTGTTTATTTAGAAAATAGAAAACTAACGAATGAACTTCGTATTGTTTATAAAAGCAAGTTAATTACTACTATATTAGATATTAAATTATACTTTAGAAATAGAAAATTAAAACGTAAAAATAAAAAGTAATGATATTGCTAAAATATTGGTATAAGTACACAAATAAAAATAAATATAGGGACATTAAGGAGCAAATGCTCCTAAAACGTAAAAAATCTCAATTATTACCATCGTTTACTTATAAATTAGACGAAATATCAGGTTATATCAAAAACGAAAAAGTTTTAAATTTTAAACATTCTGGGCATATTGGAGATATTATATATGCACTTCCAGTTATTAAAGAATTATCTAAAACGCATATTTGTAATTTATTTATTCAGGTAAATAAACCTATCGATAAGCATGCATATAAACATACGGCGGGTAATGTATTTATTAATAAAGCTATTTATGATAAATTAACTCCACTTTTGAAAAGTGTCGAATATATTTCAGAGGTTAATATTTTAGAAAATCAAAAAATACATATTGATTTCGATTTATTTAGAGAGTTCCCATTTGATTTAAATTTTATTTCATTTAGATGGTTCTTTCATTTAACTGGAATTCAGACTGATTTATCAGAACCATTTTTAAAAATAGAACCACACCCATCAATAAAGAATAAAATTGTAATAGTTAGAAGTTTTCGTGTACGTAATCCATTTGTAGATTACAGTTTTTTAGCTAAATTTGATAACTTACTTTTCATTGGTCTGAAAGATGAATACGAAGACTTAAAAAAACTTGTTCCAAATTTAGAGTTTTATGACGTAAAAGATTTTTATGAAATGGCACAAATTATTAAATCGAGTAAAATTTTCATTGGAAATCAATCCTTTGCATATTCCCTTGCAGAAGCTATAAAAACCCCTAGGCTTCTTGAAGCATATTCGGATTTTCCTGTTGTGCATCCAATTGGTAAAAATGCGTATGATTTTTATTTTCAGTTACACTTTGAACAATTATTCAACAAACTGAACACACTATAATCCAAAAATCTTAATAACCCAATTATCTAAAGTATATTGGTAATAAATTTCATCAGAAAGCGGTTTATAATTAGTATCAAAAAAAGCCTTGTCAAAAATATAATTTTCGTTTTCTAATACTAAAATATTATTTGGGTTATAAAAATTATAACCAACAATGTTTTTGTTATTTGTGATTAGTTTTTTCTGAAAAGCCATTGCCTCAAAAACTCTAAAGCTAAGCCCTGATTGGTTATCTCTAACTAAATCGAGTATGGCTTGTGTTTGAGAATATAGCTCTTTCAAATCATTTTGTTCGATCCGATTTCTCCTTAGTTCAATTCCTGAGATTGTGGGTGAGAAAATATTTTTAAATTTATATAAACTGGTTTTTTTTCCTACTATTATAAATTTATAGCTCACTTTTATTTTGTCAAAAGCTTGTTTTAACAACATTACTTTTTCTAATCTATTGTCAAAAGAAGCAATATATAAAACCTGATTTTTAATCGAAAGAGTATCGGTTATGGCTTGCTTTTCGAGGTAATTGTAATTTGTAGTTTCTTTAAAACCATATTTTACCACATCACCTTTATCGAATGAATATATTTCATCAAAAATACCATTTAGCAAATGTTCGACAGGACATCTATCAACGCTGTCATACAAATAAGCTAAGTATTTCTTAGTAAATTTTTTTATTTTATGATGATATTCTAAACTAATTACTTCAGGATTTATAACTAGAATTTGGTCTTGAAAACCTTTTTTCTCAAGCATTTCGATAATATATTCCTGACGTTTCTGAATTTTAGGATTCTTACCAAGAATTACTTTGCTAAATGTGTTTAAAATTCGTGTACCAATATTTTTGTGTTTAAAACCACCA
Source organism: Flavobacterium sp. (assembly GCF_043756175.1). Classification (GTDB taxonomy): domain Bacteria; phylum Bacteroidota; class Bacteroidia; order Flavobacteriales; family Flavobacteriaceae; genus Flavobacterium. The sequence goes on along the minus strand of NZ_JAYURN010000139.1, from coordinate 16,054 downwards.
ATTTTTATGTGAAAAGCGTGAATTCCTTTCTCATTTAGTTTATCTACAATGTGTTTATCGTAGTTCCAATGATCAAAACTAATAATGCAAATTTTTTGAGACATTTTCAAATTTTATAACCTAACAAAGGTATTAATATTTTTATTCAATTATTTTTTTGAAATCAGAATATTAAAAATTTAAATTTAACCTATTTTTGTTATTCAAAATATATTTATGGATAAAGCATTGCACGATATTATTAACAACTTCGATTCCTTAGGGAGCGATTTTGTAGTTGGTAAACGTAATAAAATAAAAATTATACCATACAATAACATGTTTTTAAATGTAAAACGGTTTAAAAACCCAATTTTTATAAACGGAATTATTTATAAATTTTTCAGAAAATCGAAAGCAGAACGCTCCTATAACAATGCTAAAATTTTAATCGAAAAAGGTATTGGAACACCTAATCCTATTGGTTTTTATGAAAACAAACCTGCTTTTAGACTTTTAGATAGCTATTATATTTGCGAACATTTACAGCCTGATTATGTTTTTAAGGATTTTTTTGAAAAACATTTTGATGATTTGGAAAATATATTGCAACAATTTGCACATTTTTGTTTTAAAATGCACGAAAATGGTATCGAATTTCTAGATCATTCTCCCGGAAATACACTCATAAAAAAAGTTAATGATAATAAATACGAATTTTATCTAGTCGATTTAAATAGAATGAAATTTCACAAAGAAATGGATTTTAAAACCAGAATGAAGAATTTAAACCGCATAACTCCAAGTGAAGTGATGATAAAAATGATAAGTTTCGAATATGCAAAATTATATGGTAAGACAGAAGAAGAAACCTTTGCATTAATGTGGAAATACACTTCGAAGTTTTACGAAAAATCAGAAAAAAAGAGTCAATTAAAGAAAAAATTCGGAATTAAATAAGCCTACTTCAGTGAGTACATTTTTTAAACATTCTTTTTTTACCAATAAAAAATATATTATAACAATATGGCTTGTTATTACAATTATTTCTGCTGTAAAACAGTTTCTTATTGGTAATTATAATAATTACAAAATCTTTAAAGGTGTATATTTTCACACTATAAATAAACTGCCTTTATATACAGAATATCCTTCAGAATATTTTGATCATAATCATTACGGACCAGTTTTTAGCCTAATAATTGCTCCGTTTGCTGTGCTTCCGGATTATATAGGAATGGTTTTGTGGGGAGTTTTTAATGCTGTAATTTTAGTATGGGCAATCACACAATTACCACTAAAACAGATTCAAATTACGGCCATTTTATGGATTTGTCTTCATGAGTTTCTAACTGCATTATTAGGTTTACAGTTCAATCCGTTAATGACTGCAATCATCATATTATCATTTGTTTATATTGATAAAGAGAAAGTATTTTGGGCAGCTATGTTTATAGTTTTAGGCATTTTTGTTAAATTGTATGGAGTTGTTGGACTAGCATTTTTCTTTTTCACAAAGGATAAAATTAAGTTTATAGCATCATTAGTTTTCTGGAGCATTGTACTTTTTGTTTTACCAATGCTTATTTCTTCTCCAGAATATATCATTCAAACTTATATCGAATGGTTTGATCGTTTGGTTGTTAAAAATACCGAAAACACAGGACTAAATTCATATCAAGATATTTGTTTAATGGGAATGGTAAGAAGAATTATGCAAGATAGCACCATCTCAAACTTACCTTTTTTGCTTAGCGGAATTGTATTATTTGGTTTGCAATACTTGAGAATAAAGCAATATAAAGAAAAAGGATTCAGATTAATGATGCTAGCTTCGGTATTAATATTTACTGTTATTTTTAGTACAGGATCTGAATCGCCAACCTATATTATTGCATTTGTTGGTGTTGCTATTTGGTTCGTCATTCAACCAAAACCAATTTCAAAATTTTATATTGTCTTATTTGTTTTGGCAATAATTCTAACGAGTTTATCTCCATCGGATTTAATGCCTAAATTTCTAAGAGAAAATTATATTCGTCCATTCGCATTAAAGGCATTACCTTGTGTGCTTATTTGGATAGCAATTATCTATGAAATGCTTACAAAAAAGTTTAATAATTACAATACTTTATCTAATTGATGGTAAATAAATTAAAGAAAATAGCCATTGTAATTCCTTCTTTTAATGAGGAAACAAATATCGAAATAATGGTAAATACTTTGCATGAAGTGATGCGAAAATTACCTTATGAGTATCGTCTTGTTTTTGTTGATGATGGAAGTAGCGATAAAAGTTTACAAAAATTAGAAACATTATCTAAAGCTGATGATCGATTATTTTTTGCAGCCTTATCTAGAAATTTCGGGCATCAAAATGCATTAAAAGCTGGAGTAGATTTAGTAAAAGACTATTCAGACGCAGTAATAACAATGGATGGCGATATGCAACATCCGCCAGCATTAATTCCTGAACTCATTAAGAAATGGGAGGAAGGTTACGATGTAGTTTATACTATTCGTGATGAAGAGAAAGCACTTTCTTATTTTAAAAAGAAGACTTCAAAATGGTTTTATACTATTATGAATAAATTATCTGAGGTAGAATTTGAACCAGGAACTGCTGATTTTAGATTGATTGACAAAAAAGTAGTCGCTGTTTTTTCGGATTTTTCTGAAAATGAATTGTTTATACGTGGCATTATAAGCTGGATAGGTTTTAATCAGTACGCTTTAAATTATAAACCACACGCAAGATTTTCTGGAAAAAGTAAATATACTATAGGAAAAATGCTTCGTTTCGCTTTACAAGGGATAACTTCCTTTAGTACAAGGCCGTTGCATATTGCTATTTTTCTTGGAGTTGGACTAACGGTATTAGCCTTTCTTTTCTTTATGATCTATGTAGTTTATAGTTTGTATTTTGGTCACGTTATATCTGGTTGGGCATCACTATTAAGTACCGTTGTGTTTTTTGGAGGTTTAAATTTGATTGTTCTAGGAATAATAGGAATTTATATCGGCAAACTGTTCATTCAATCTAAAGGAAGACCTAATTATTTAATCAAAGAAACAAATTTCAAATAATGATTTTATTAAGTTTTGATATCGAAGAATTTGATATGCCTTTCGAATATGGTAAAAAAATCTCTTTCGATGAGCAAATAGCCATTTCTATTCAAGGGACAATTGCGATTTTAGATTTATTACAAAAACACGATGTCAAATCTACTTTTTTTAGCACAGTAACTTTTGCAATAAATGCACCTGATGTTATAAAGCGTATTATTGCCGAAGGTCACGAAATGGCTTCGCATAGTTATTATCATAGCGATTTTAAAGTAGAACATTTGTTAGAATCGAGATTGAAACTTGAAGAAATAACCAATACGAAAGTAATAGGTTACCGCATGCCAAGAATGTATCCTGTCGATGAAAAAGAAATTTTTAAAGCAGGTTATTTGTATAATTCTTCTATAAATCCAACTTATTTGCCAGGAAGATACAATCATCTTGATAAACCAAGAACATATTTTAAACAAGAAGGAGTTTGGCAAATTCCAGCATCTGTAAGTCCAATAATTCGTTTTCCTTTGTTCTGGTTGTCATTTCATAATTTACCATTGTGGTTGTACCAATTTTTAGTAAAATGGACTATTAAAAAAGATAATTATCTAAATATCTATTTTCATCCTTGGGAATTTACCAATCTAAAACAACCTGAGAAGTTTGGTTTTCCTGGTTATGTTTCAAAAAATAGTGGAAAGCAAATGATAGCAAGATTTGATAAAATGTTGTTTTGGATGAATGAAAAGAATTATAAATTTGGAACTTTCAAAGATTTCTTAGCTACGATATAATGATGCAAAATATTTCAGTATTTATAATTGCTTACAACGAAGAAAAAATTATAGCTCAATGTCTTGAAAAACTGACTTGGGCAAGCGAAATTATTGTTGTCGATTCTGGAAGTACAGATAAAACGATTGAAATTTGTGAGAAACACGGAGCCAAAGTGATTTACAATAATTTTGAAAATTTTGGTAAACAAAAACAATTTGCATTAAACCAAACCACAAATAATTGGGTTTTGTCACTTGATGCTGATGAAGTTTTGTCTGATGAATTAATATTGGAAATTAAAAATATCGATTTTTCTAAAGAATATAACGGCTATTTAATTCCTCGAACACATGTTTTTTTGCATAAAATTTTTAAGTTTGGAAGTGAAAACAAAAAACCAATCCTTCGATTTTTTAATAAGCAATACGGAAAGTTTATCGAAAATAAAGTGCATGAAGTAATAGAAGTGCAAGGAAAAATAGGGATTCTAAAAAATGAGATGCTACATTATACAGTTTTTGATATTTCGACAGCGATACAAAAACAAGTTAAATATTCACTTTTAAGTGGCGAATTTTTGTATGAAAAAGGAAAAAAAGCTTCATTAGCTAAAGTAATTGTCAAATTTCCATTCGATTTTATTCGATTTTACTTCCTGCAAAGAAATTTTTTAAACGGGTATCAAGGCTTTATTTGGAGTATGTTATCCGCTTTTGGAAGCTTTGTAAAGTATGCGAAATTGTATGATTTACATCAGAATAAAGATTTGTAACATTTCATGATTTCTTTTGCAATCACATCATCATTAAATTTCTGAACAAACTCGAAACCTTTATCTGAAATCTCATTTCTTAAAGATTCATTACTTAAAAGCTTTTCGATTTGAATTTTTAAATCCGCTGCATTTTCAGGATTTATATAAACAGAATTAAGTCCGCCAGCTTCCGGAAATACACCAGAATTCGTAGTAATAACTGGCGTTTTAGAAAATAAAGCTTCAATAATTGGAATTCCAAATCCTTCAAAAATCGATGGATACACAAAAACAGTCGCTAGTTGATATGTAATGGCTAATTCTTTGCTCGACAAACCTTGCAAGAAAACAACTTTTTCTTCTAAATTATTTTCTTTTATAAAGGTTTTTATTTTTTCGGAATAAGCGGTTTGTTTTCCTATTAAAACTAATTTGGTATCAATATCTTTAATGGCTTTTACAATCGTTAGCGCATTTTTTCGTTCTTCAATTGTACCCACATTTAATATAAATTCTTTGGGTAAATTATATTTTAGCGCCACCTCATTTTTTTCTTCGGCCGAATAATTTTGCTTAAAATTAGCTTGACAACCTTGATAAACGACTTTTATTTTAGCAGCAGGAATTTTAAGATAAGTGATAATATCAGCTTTGGTTTGTTCACTAATTGCTATAACTAAATCAGCATTTTTTGCCGATTTTTTAAATTTAAAATAATGTATTTTCCTGTCAAAAAAAGAATATAAGTGTGGATACCGCATGAAAATTAAATCATGAATGGTAACCACACTTTTTTGGTTTTTATTTTTCAATCCTGAAGGAATTTCACCTGATAATCCATGAAAAATCTCAATTTTATCGGTTTCTAAATCAGTAATAATTCCTTTTTGACGCCACAAATTATAATATTTTTTATAAAATGGGGTAGAAGGTAATTTTTCAAAAATAATCGATGAATTGGTATTAAAAAGTGTTTCCTTACTTTTTTTAGGATTGTAAAGAAAATAACTGTTTTCAGGATAATAAGTAGCTATAATTCGCACCAAATCTCGGCTATAATTGCCCAGACCAGTTTTGTTATGAAAAACCCTTTTTGCTTCGTATCCTATGTTCATTTATTTAATATCAAAATCAATAACAATGGCAATATCAAAAATCAATTTTAAAAATGTATCAATTATAATGTCATTTTCTTTTTTTTAATCTAAAATCTGCGATCTAAAATCTGAAATTACACCGCTACATCATATTCACGAAGAGCATCATTCAATGAAGTTTTTAAATCTGTCGATGGTTTTCTAGTACCAATAATCAATGCACAAGGAACTTGAAACTCTCCAGCAGAAAATTTCTTAGTATAACTACCAGGAATTACTACAGATCTTGCGGGAACATATCCTTTTCTTTCGATAGGAGTATCGCCAGTAACATCGATAATTTTTGTTGAAGCAGTTAGGCAAACATTGGCACCTAGAACAGCTTCTTTTCCTACATGAACACCTTCAACCACGATACAACGAGAACCAATAAAAGCACCATCTTCAATAATAACTGGAGCGGCTTGCAAAGGTTCTAAAACACCACCAATTCCTACTCCGCCAGATAAATGTACATTTTTACCTATTTGTGCGCAACTTCCTACGGTTGCCCAAGTATCGACCATCGTACCTTCATCTACGTAAGCACCAATGTTTACATAACTTGGCATCAAAATCACACCTCTAGAAATATAAGCACCATGACGCGCTACAGCGTGAGGAACCACACGAATTCCTTTTTCGGCATAACCACGTTTCAACGGAATTTTATCATGATATTCGAAAATACCCACTTCAAAAGTTTCCATTTTTTGAATAGGGAAGTACATCACCACAGCTTTTTTAACCCATTCGTTTACTTGCCATGAACTTGTACTGAGCGAAGTCGAAGTATCATCTTTTGGTTCCGCCACACGTAAAGTTCCAGCATCAAGTAAATCAATAACTTCTCTAATCGCATTTGTAGTCGTTTCTTCTTGTAATAAAGCACGGTTTTCCCAAGCTTGCTCTATTATGGTTTGTAAGTTTGTCATTTTTTATAAATTTTTTAAAGGATTTCCTTTTAGTTTAAGATATTTTTCTCCGATTAATTTCGCCCCACTTATATTCAAATGGCTGATATCTTTATAGACAATATTATTATTTATTGCGATTTCACATTTTCCATCTTTGCACATGACATCATTTAAATCGATTACAAGTACTGAAGGGAATTTTCTTTTTATTTCATAAACTATATAATTGTATGGTCTAGGAGTACATTGTATTGAAAAATCGGTTTCAGAAAAATAAACGGATTTTCCTGTTTTTAATAATTTAGCTTTGTGCAAATTCATCTCAGACATAGGTCTTAAGCAATCAAGGAGCACAATTTTTTTATTCAAATTTACTAAACTTTCTATAGTTTTTACAATCGATTGGTGGTTTTTACTTTTGGGATTTGTTACCATTTCCCAATTGGCTGCGATATAAATAGTTTTAAATTTTTTAGCGTATTCAAGTCTTCTTTGCGCATATTCTGGTGGGAAAAATGGAGTCCCATCGTCATTTAAAGTATTTAAAAGTGGATTTGCAGGCGCAGTACTATCATGAATGTATAATCCAGCATCTTTTGCCAGTACATCGAGAAAAGCAACCGAATGATTTGCAAATGAATCCCCAATAAATAATCCGTCTAGCGTATCTTTTTCTACGCCTAAAAAACACTCTTTACAATTTCCAACTTTATAGGTATAGTAACATTCCGACCTTACTTTATTTGCAAAATTTGTTTTAGGATCAAATTCTGATAATTCAGGAAAACGTTCGGGAAAACCATCTTTAGAATCTATAACACCATAAATTCCTGTTATTAATAACAAAGAAGGTAAAAAACCAAAAAGCATTGTTTTCTTAAAATCATATTTAAAATTTATTCTAAAAGGTTGTTCGATACATCGCCAAGAAAAATATGACAATCCAAATATTACGACTAACGAAACGATTCTTACAACTCCTTCTAAATTGATGCCTAAATACTTAATAAATATAAATAAAGGCCAGTGCCACAAATACATAGAATAAGAAAGTAAGCCAACTAAAACTAAAAATTTGTTTTGTAAAACGGTATTTATAATACCTTTAGTATCTGTGTTTTTCCCTGTAAAAATAAGTATGGCAGTTCCTAAACAAGGCCAAAAAGCATTCATTCCAGGAAATATACTCGACTTATCTAATAAATAGGCTGGTACTAAAATTAAGAACAAACCCGCAATTGAAATCAAATGATTTTTACCTTTAGAAAACTCAGGTAATTTGTCCCAAAACATTGCCAAACAACCACCAATAGCCAGTTCGAAAATACGAGCAGGTAATAAAAAATAAGCCATATTCGGATTAGTATCCGTTAGATATACAGATAAAATAATTCCAAATATTAAAAATGAAAAGACAAAAATTAGTCTTTTTTGTAAGTTCATTTTTTTATGTAAAAAGAGTAAGGAGATTGGCCATAAAAAATAAAATTGTTCTTCGACCGAAAGCGACCAAGTATGCAAAAACGGAATCAGATCAGCATTCTCGGCAAAATACTCTCCTTGATTTATCCATAAATAAAAATTATTTGTAGATAACATGGTCTGAATTAATGTTCTACCATAGGATTCGAAATTATCAGCAAACAAAAATAAATAAGCAGGAATAGTTGTTACAAGCATTATAAAAACCAAAACAGGAATAATTCTGCGAATACGACGCAAGTAAAATTGCTTAAAAGAGAATGTGTTTTCGCTCATTTCCTTGTCGATAGTTAACGTAATCAAGAAACCAGAAAGTACAAAAAATACGTCAACGCCTATATAACCGCCAGTAACAAAAGGAAAACCAGCATGAAACAAGATAACGAGCAAAACCGCAATTGCTCGTAAACCGTCTATATCTGGGCGATAAGAAAAATTAAATTTCATTTTTTATAATTTTTTCAAAGGGTTTCCTTTCAATTTGATGTATTGTTTTGCTATCAATTCAGCACCACTTGTATTTAAATGATTAAAATTTCTGTAAACGATTGTGTTGTCTATTTCTAAACCACATTTTCCATCTTTACACATGGCATCATTCAAATCGATAATTAAAATAGATGGGAATTGACGTTTCATTTCGTACACAATATAGCTATTTGGTCTTGGCTTGAAAGGAATTGAAAAATCTCTTTCCGAAAAATATACTTTTCTGCCCGTTTTTAATAATTTTAGTTTGTGCAAATTCGTTTCGGTTGTGGCTCTAAGACAATCAAAAATCACTACTTTTTTTCCTAGTTTTACTAATTCGCCCACCGTTTTTACTATAGATTGATAGTTTTTACTATCTGGTGTAGATTGTTCGTCCCAGTTTGCAGCAATAAAAATAGTTTTAAATTTTTTAGCATATTCCAGCCTTTCGGTAGCGTATTCGGTCGAATTTGTTGGCGAACCATCTTCGTTCAAATTATTTAAAACAGGATAACCACCAGCGGCACTGTCGTGCAAGTATAATCCAGCATCTTTTGCGAGAATATCAAGAAAAGCGGCAGTATGATTTCCAAAAGAATCGCCTATTAACATTCCGTCTAGCGTATCTTTTTTAATACCAAGAAAACACTCTTCACAATTTCCAACTTTAAATTTGTCGAAACATGCTGCTCTAACTTTATTAGGATAATTAGCTTTTGGATTAAATTCTGAAAGCTCTATAAAACGTTCTGGAAAACCATCTTTGGCATCTATAATTGCATAGATTCCTGATATTAATAATAAAGAAGGTAAAAATCCGTACAACATCGTTTTCTTAAAATCATATTTGAAATTTATTCTAAAAGGTTGTTCGATAAATCGCCAAGAAAAATAAGACAATCCAAATATTACGACTAATGAAATAATTCTTATAATACCATCTAAATTGATACCCAAATATTTAATAAATATAAATAACGGCCAGTGCCATAAATACATAGAGTAAGAAAGTAAACCAATTAACACCAAAAATTTGTTTTGTAAAAACGTGTTTACAATACCTTTAGTATCTGTATTTTTCCCTGTAAAAATAAGCATCGCTGTTCCCAAACAAGGCCAAAAAGCATTCATTCCGGGAAAAATACTCGATTTGTTTAATATATAAGCAGGAACTACAATTAAGAACAAACCTACAATTGATATTAAATGGTTTGTTGTTTTAGAAAATTCTGGTAATTTATCCCAAAACATAGCCAGACAAGCACCAATCGCTAATTCGAAAATACGAGCAGGTAACAAAAAATACGCCATTCCTGGATTAGTATCAGTTAAATAAACAGATAGAATAATTCCAAAAACTAAAAACAAAAAGACAAAAAGTAGTCTTTTTTGTAAGTTCAAATATTTATGAAAAAAAAGTAAAGATATCGGCCATAAAAAATAAAATTGTTCTTCGACAGATAACGACCAAGTGTGCAAAAATGGAATCAAATCAGAGTTTTCAGCAAAATAATCCCTTTGAGTAATCCACAAATGAAAATTATTTGTCGATAACATTGTGTGTAATAAAGTTCTCGAGTAAGACTCGAAATTATCTGCAAATAAAAATAAATAAGCAGGAATAGTCGTAACGAGCATTACAAAAACTAAAACAGGAATAATTCGACGAATACGACGCAAGTAAAATTGCTTAAAAGAGAATTTATTCTCGTTCATTTCCTTGTCGATAGTCAAAGTAATAAGGAAACCGGAAAGCACAAAAAACACGTCAACACCTATATAACCGCCCGAAACGAAAGAAAAATCAGCATGAAAAAAGATAACCAGCAAAACCGCAATCGCTCGTAAACCGTCTATATCAGGGCGATAAGAAAAATTCAACTTCATTAATAGGATATTTCCAACAAAGATAACTTTTTTTGGCAATTTCAAAAGTCAAAAAATAATGATAGAAAGCAAATTGATTCTGTTTTTTTAAATTAAATATCTATTATTTATGAAAAAAAAAATTTAATTTATCTTTTTTTATTAAATTTTTATTAAATTTAAATCCCACCTTAAATCTATAACCATGAAGAATTTTAAACTAGCTTTTATTATTACATTTCTTTTTGCTTTACACTCAAATAAAGCTGTTGCTCAGGACAATAATAGAAAAGAGGAAATGATTGAACAAATGAAAATGGCAAAAGAACGTTTGTCACTTTCTGAACAACAAGAATTTACTTTTCGAGAAATAATTAAGAAACACGCAACAAAACAAAAAGAAATAAAAAATAGTGATAGTAGTAAGCGAGATAAGTTTAAAAAACTGAAAGAAATTAAAGAAGCAAAAGATGCTGAAATGAAATCATTTCTTACGGTGGAACAATATAATACCTATCTACAGATGCAAGAGGAGCGCAAAGCCCAAATGAAAGATAGAAAAAGAGAATAGTATTCTGTTAAATTAAATGTAGTTTTATAGAAAATTAATCTTATTTTAATGAAAGCTGATATTAACAAAATAAACGCTTCCGAATCCGATTATTTATACACAAATCCTTCCCAAATTACTAATTCAGGAACAGGATTGTATACCGCTATAACGATTTATAAAGACGAAATAATAGCTATTTATAAAGGAAAAATTTTAAACAAAAACGAAGCCAAAGCTAAAGCTGATAAAGGAAAAGATAAATATTTTATAAATCTCCTTGACGGAACTATTTTAGATTCGATTACTATAAAATGTTTTGCAAAATATGCGAATGATGCAACGGGTTTTTCTAAATCGGATTTCAAAAATAACGCTAAAATTGGTTTAGATGAAAACGAAAATGTTTGCTTAATCGCTACCAGGAAAATAAAACAAGGCGAAGAAGTATTTTGTAACTATGGAAAGCGTTATTGGAATAAACACAAATAAAATATCAAAATTATTACAGTGATCATTTAATTCTTTATTATAAATGAATCTGTGATAAAAATTTAGAATTTAGGATCCAATCTTTGTAACTTTGTGACTTTACAATACGTATAAATGAACTTCCAAGTACAATCGGATTACAAACCCAAAGGAGATCAACCCCAAGCAATCGAAAAACTTTCGAAAGGGATTCTTGATGAAGAAAAATATCAAACTTTATTAGGTGTTACAGGTTCTGGGAAAACATTTACGGTAGCAAATGTGATTCAAGAAGTGCAAAGACCAACTTTAGTTTTGGCACACAATAAAACGCTGGCAGCGCAATTATACTCAGAATTCAAACAATTTTTCTCGAATAATGCCGTAGAATATTTTGTTTCCTATTACGATTATTACCAACCCGAAGCCTTTATGCCTGTTACAGGCGTTTTTATTGAGAAAGATTTATCTATCAATGAAGAATTAGAAAAAATGCGAATGAGTACCGTTTCGTCTTTACTTTCCGGACGGCGTGATATTATTGTGATTTCTTCGGTTTCTTGCTTGTACGGAATTGGAAATCCCGTAGAATTTCAAAAAAATGTCATTCCAATAGAAAAAGGTCAAATCATTTCAAGAACCAAATTATTGCATCAGCTTGTGCAAAGTTTGTATTCTCGAACCGAAATGGATTTTAATCCTGGAAATTTCCGTATCAAAGGAGATACTGTAGACGTTTATCCAAGTTATGCTGATGACGCATTTAGAATTCACTTTTTTGGTGATGAAATTGAAGAAATTGAAAGTTTTGATGTTAAAACGACTCAAGTCATTGAAAAATTTGAAAAACTGACCATTTATCCTGCAAATATGTTTGTGACTTCGCCCGATGTTTTACAAAATGCTATTTGGGAAATTCAGCAAGATTTGGTTAAACAAGTCGATTATTTTAAGGAAATTGGCAAACATCTCGAAGCAAAAAGATTAGAAGAGCGAACCAATTTCGATTTAGAAATGATTCGAGAATTAGGTTATTGCTCTGGGATCGAAAATTACTCTCGTTACCTTGATGGAAGATTGTCTGGAACAAGGCCTTTTTGCTTGTTAGATTATTTCCCAAAAGATTATCTGATGGTTGTTGACGAAAGCCACGTAACACTTTCTCAAGTTCATGCCATGTATGGTGGCGACCGTTCTCGTAAAGAAAATTTAGTTGAATATGGTTTTCGGTTACCCGCAGCCATGGACAATCGCCCTTTAAAATTTGATGAATTCGAATCGATGCAAAACCAAGTAATTTATGTTTCGGCAACTCCAGCCGATTACGAATTACAAAAAACCGATGGTGTTGTCGTCGAGCAAGTTATTCGCCCAACAGGATTGTTAGATCCAATTATAGAAATTCGTCCGAGTTTAAACCAGATTGATGACTTAATAGAAGAAATACAAGTTCGTGCAGAAATCGACGAACGTGTTTTAGTTACTACCTTAACCAAAAGAATGGCCGAAGAATTGGCTAAATATCTAACAAAAGTTAATATTCGTTGTCGTTACATTCATTCTGAAGTAGATACACTAGAACGAATTGAAATTATGCAAGATTTACGAAAAGGAATTTTCGATGTTTTAATTGGAGTCAACTTACTTCGTGAAGGATTAGATTTACCCGAAGTTTCATTAGTAGCTATTCTCGATGCTGACAAAGAAGGTTTTTTAAGAAGTCATCGCTCATTAACCCAAACAATAGGTCGTGCCGCTAGAAATTTGAACGGAAAAGCAATTATGTATGCCGATAAAATTACTGCCAGTATGCAAAAAACGATTGATGAAACCAATTATCGTCGAGAGAAACAAATCAAATTTAATATTGAAAATAATGTCGTTCCAATGGCATTAAACAAAAAAATAGAATCTGCTTTTACCAAAAATTCTTTGGTAGATTTCGAATTGGGTTATACTTCTGGAAATATGGCTGCTGAGCCAGAAACCGAATATTTAAGCAAGCCTGAAATCGAAAAACGCATTCGGGAAAAACGAAAAGCGATGGAAAAAGCGGCCAAAGATTTAGATTTTATGCACGCGGCGAGGCTGCGAGATGAGATTAAAGCTTTACAGGAAAAAATCTAATTCAATTGCTCCTGAAAAGCGCAAATTAATTTCTCGGGAGCAATCATTTGTTTAGGAGAATCTTCCATCAGTTTTAGAATTCGTTTCATGGCAAAAGGATTTAATCCCATCGTAATTCCCATTTCGTGAATTGCTATTTTTTCTCTTTTGTGTAAAACTCCATCGCAATGCATGAGCAATGCCAATCTGTAAAAATGGATTATTCTGTTAAACTCGTCTTTAATAATTACATTCTCATTCCTTTTATTAAATAACTCTAAAAAGGTTTCTTTCTCAATTTCTAATTCTTCAGAAATTAAAAGTAAAAAATCGTATTCTCTATCGTGCAATTCGCCATCAATAACTGCAAAAGCAATCATTTCAGATATTAAACTTATTTTTTCTTGATGAGAGTTCATAACTATATAGTGGCTAAAAATTCTTGAAAATAAGATACGGGTTTCAAGTCGATCAATTCGTTTCTATGTTTATCAAAAAAAGTATAATCTAAATCATCAATCGTAGTAATAGAGCTGAAAATTTCAGGTAATTTCCCTTGTTGTTTTTTATACACAAATCCCAATCCGTGGTCTGTGTTAAGAACAAAAGCAGATAATTCAGGATGGTTTTTTCTAATGTAAACGATAGTTTTCCAAACATCACCATTCCAAATGTTTTTCCAATCTTTATGATTTTGTAAATCTTTACGTGCATCATCAATAGAATGAGCAGTATAAGCCGCTAATTCGTCAAGAGGATTACAATCATGCAAAACTATAATCCCTTTTTCGTCCAGATGTTTTAAAGTATTTAAAGTGTCTTGTAACGATTGCTTATAAGTATGAAGACCGTCGATAAAAGTTAAATCGAGTTTATTTTCTGACAAAAGAATTTTATTTTTAGCAAAAAAATCATCACTAGTAACTTCAAAATATTGGTTTTTGAAATTAGCCGAATTTTTAATTCCAGCTTTCAACTTTTTCCATAAATTAAAATTAAAAAAAGGATCTACGGCAAATCTATTTTTAGGGCCAACAATATTAAAAAGGCATTTTCCTCTATTGACGCCTATTTCTAGATAATTTTCAACATTTTTCTTCTTAATTATAGCATTCAAAACTTCTATTCGTGTCATCTCAGTTCTTATTTTAATTTTTTATAAAAGTAATGCAAATATAAACAAATCCAAATATTCCTTTTCTTGTCCTTACATTTGAATTTAGTCCAATATAATAATTACCTTTGAAAAATAAATAGATAAAGATGACAAATAACGATATTTTCAAAAAATTACGTGTTGCACTAATGTTGCGTGATGATCAAATAGTAGAAATATTAGAATTAGTAGATTTTAGAATTTCAAAATCAGAAATTGGTGCTTTTTTTCGTGATGAAAAGCATGAAAATTATGTAGAATGCGGTGATCAGATTTTACGTAATTTTCTCAACGGATTGGTTATACACTTGCGTGGAACCAAAGAAAACCCTAAAAATCCAAAAGATGTTTTAGCAAAACACAAAGCTGAAATTCCTGCGAGAACTTCAGAAAAACCTAAAACGGAGTTTAAACCTAAAACCGATTTTAAGAAAAAACCTGCTTCAAAAAACAAAAAACCAGAGACAAAAGTTCAGGTTATAGAGAAAGTAAGGTTTAATAATGGTAAGGCTAAAAAATAATAATTGTTATTGATTAATATAAAAATAAAAATCCCGTATCGTTTTTTGGAACGATGCGGGATCTTTTATTTAAAGATAAGTTGATTACTCAGGTCTAAACTTTACAATAAAAGTATATTGCTTGCCTGGCGTCATGGCTTCTCTAGCAATTATTTTGTAGTTCAATTGCGAAATGATATGATTTTTGAAAATAATATTGTCTGTACCCACTTGCAATACAATCAGTTCATTATCTGAGTTTACCATTGCAGTAAATTTAATTCTCACAGCTTTTTCGAACTCATCGTTGATGTTTAATGGCCCTAATAATTTAGAAATTTCTTTTATTGCTTTTGGATAATCATCGACCGGATTTACCTCTTTTGCCGAAACAAAAGTTACATTCATAATTACAACAACAAATAACAAAATTAACTTTTTCATGATTTTTTTCTTTTTAGATTACATGTCAAAATTAAGAAATAAATAAAGCTAAAAAATTGTTTACCAATTACTTAACCTATATTTAAAATTGACTGATATAAGAAAAAAGCTTAAATAAAAATTCATTAAAAAAAAACATAAATACTTAACAGACTCTTATGTTTTGAGTGTTTAAATTACATTTCACATAATTTCATCAAAATGAAGTTGGAAACATTAAATTAAAACATATTAATAAAATCTTAAAACTTTACATTGTAGTAATAAAAAAACCTCAGCATTAGACTGCCCCCAAAAAGTTAGACACTATTTGGGGGTATTTTTATGGAAAGAAAAGTCAAATATGATTATACATTTAAACTCGAATGTGTAAAATTAG
>NZ_JAYURN010000138.1:0-3230 GCF_043756175.1 Flavobacterium sp. | reverse complement strand
TAGCCTTTTTTCTACCTTGGTTATCATTGATACTTCAGGGCAAGATTTTTTCAGAAATAATTTGTTTATTGTTTCAACTCACAATTATTGGTTGGATTCCAGCGTTTATATGGGTATATTCAGCATTAAACCGAATGTATGCAAATAGAATAACGAACAAAATCATAAAAAAAATGAACACTAATTAAATTTGGATTTTACTTCAAATAAAATATAAATATTACGCTATGAAAAAATACTTTCTACATGATGGAACCGAAAGTAGCGGTCCATTTGATTTAGAAGAATTGAAAGCTAAAAAAATAACAAAATCAACGCCAGTATGGCATGAAGGATTAGAGAAATGGAAAACAGCTGGCGAAATAGAATCGTTAGAAACTATTTTTGTTGTAGTTCCTCCTCCTTTTAATCCTTTGCCAAATTCTACTATAAAATTAGAAAAAAAAGGAAGGAAAAAAAGAATTTTAGGATTGTCAAAAAACACGTTTTTTGTAGTTTTAGGAATTTTAATTATATCGATTTTTACCATTGTTTCTAATGTATTTCAAGAAAACAGAAGTGATGAATTTGAAATACGAAATCATAAAACCGAAGTTGGAAATTATCAATACATACAACAACAAAATGAAATTGAAGAGCAAAAAACACAGCTCGCACTTCAAGAACAATTAGAAGCCGAAAGAGTGGTGAAGGAACGAAAGGAAACCATAAACAACAGACTTTTAGAAATTCAAACTTTGCTCGAAACCAATTTAAATAAGTTGAATGATGCGAAAACCAAACTTGAAGACGCTAATGGTTTTAAGATATTGAGAACTTCAGACGATCGCAATGAGCAAATTAGCGCGTTAGAAAACGAGATTGATTTATATAATAGCGAAATTGAAAAATTAAAAAAGGAATCTAGTTTGCTAAAATTAGAATTAGAGAAAATAAAGTGATTTTTAACATCAATCGCAATCATTCAAAATTATTTGCACAAGATAAATGATAGAAATTATACTAATGTAAACAGTAACTTAGAACTAAAATCCTAAAGGAAATTTATCACCTAATTCAATTCTGCGATTTTTTGATGCAACTGATTTAACAAAACTTGGTACTTACTTATTTCGATTAAATCTTCGTCTTCGTCTGAAAAGTCGAGCAATTCATCAAGTAAATTACTTACTTCAACCAGTTTATTATTTGCAGCTTTGTTTTGCTTGTTGGCAATTAAATCAATTATTTCTTGAACATTGTTTTTTAAAACTGCGAATTTATCGTTCTCCATAACTATTGATTATCTGGTATTTTAGTATCATTGAATTTTTTAGTAATCTGCTTTAATTTTTCTTTTCGAAGAATTTTAGCATTTTTGACTTTATCCTGTTCTTTATGCAACTTATCGTTGTGTTTTTTTATATTTCGTTCGTTGTTACGTCCCATTATAAATCTCTTTTTATTTCATCCAGGGTTTTATTGGTGAAAATTAAATTGGTAATTATTTTTTTTCTCAAGTCATTTATATCCTCATTTTCAAAATACTTAGCCCAAGATGTTAAATTGAATAAATTTCTGGCTTGCTTAATCCTTTTTGAGGTTTCAAAACTAGTGCGAAGCACCGCTTTATTATCATAGTTTGGATTAAATTTGTGTTGATAATTAATCGTATTGTTAGCAAAATTAGCTTCGAGATAATATAATTTTTCAGTAGCATTATCAGGATAAAATTCATTCCAAGCGACAAAACCCAGTTTAATTTTAGAAGGTGTTTCAATAGCAAATGCTTCTAATCTCCATTTGCTATTGGCCAATCTACCCCAATGATTAGACAATCGATACATTCCTTTTTCGGTGTAAAAATATTTACTTCCTGATTTACTTTCGTATTGAACGGTCAATTTTTCTAAGATTTGTATTTCTTCCTCTTTGAAAACACAAAAGGTATTTTTAAACGAATTTGGATTAGGACGAAAGTTGATCTTCATAAAACAAAGGTAATCAGAAAGTGAAGAACTTTCTAAAACTACTATAATTTGTTTAACTTTGCACTTTAAGATTTATTTAAAAATTATTAATATTATGACAAAAGCTTCAGAAGAAAAAATGTTGCAAAAAGGCGTTTTTACAGGCATTATAGAAAAGGACGATAAAAACAATTTTTTTTGTGGTGAATATCTTTTAGATTATAAAATGGTGCAGGCCAAACATGTTATTGGGGATTGGATTACCATAAAATCTGTAATAGAAAACCCTAGCGACATTAGCTATAACAAATATCCTAAAAAGTCAAAAAACTTTGATAAAGCAAATAATAAACCACAGCAGTAAGTGTATTAATCTAGAAAATCAGTAACTAATTTGATTTTTTATTTGCCAATAACTAAAAACATAAAAAAAAGTGTACCTTTGCAAAAAATTGTCGATTTTGAAACTAAATTACATTAGTTTCTTATTAAAAGACAAGTAGTTACCTTATTTATGAAAAAAATAGTTGAATTCAGAAAATTGTTAAATGTAGACAAAACTGCAGAATTAAAAGATCTCAAAACCATTTATAGAAATGCAATGAAAGAATCACATCCTGATAAATTTCAGGGTAATGAGGAAGGATTAAAAGAAGCTGAAGAAAACAGTAAAAAAATAATCGAAGCCTACCACTTTCTAGTAAGCATCAATCCTGAAACCATTAAGCTAAACCTACCTGAATACACACAGACCATAGCTTCGTCTACAATTTCAGATTATAAATTTGTTGATGGTAGATTAATAATCAGCTTTTCGAACGGAAGTGTTTACGAATATATAAGTGTTCCTAAAGCTACTTATGTTAAAATGGTAAACGCAGATTCACCAGGAAGATTCGCAAAAAGACATATTTTAAACTCTTTTACTTGGAGAAAAACAACAAACCAAGATTAGATTTTTATAAAATAAATACATGAAGCACTCCTAAACAGAGTGCTTTTTTTGTTTGAATATATAGCTATTTATTTACAAAATTTCACAACTATATAAAATTATTATTGCTTATGTAATTTATTTTAAGTAAGTTAGCCAACCTTAAAAAAATAATTAAAAAAACAAACCATGGACGACCCTTGTAGTTTATATAAATCACAATATAAAATAGCCAAAAAAACGCTTGATGGACTACACAAAGAATTAGAAGAATTAAATTTAAAATTGGAGTCAAGCCCAATAAATGCTGGTTTACATAAAGAATTAAGAACCATGAATATGGACAT
>NZ_JAYURN010000137.1:0-29422 GCF_043756175.1 Flavobacterium sp. | reverse complement strand
GCAACCTTTGATATCAATATTCCGGCATAATAAGGAAGCTATTTTTTGTCTTTCCCGCGTAGGCGGGAATCCAAAATTATATCATAAACATTAATTTTACTAATGCATTGCATCTGCTGGATTAATTTTATTTTTTCCTTTTTTTATTAGAAAAATAATAGGAATACAGCATAAAAACATAATCCCGAGGTATAAGAAAATGTCCATGTAAGACATTACGGTGCTTTGTTTCATAACAGTATAATCGATGACTTGGTAAGCTTTGTTTAAAGCTTCGTTTGCGCTAAATCCTTTAGACATGAATCCTTTTTGTAAAAGTTGAATACGTTGTTGTACTTCTAATCTACTTCCGTCAAGATGAGGAAGCAAATCTACTCTGTGCTTCTGACTAAATCGTGTAATAAAAGTGGTAATAATCGCAATACCAAATGAACCTCCAAATTGTCTCATCATTCCAGTAAATGCTGCTCCTTCGCCAATATGTTTCCCTTTTAATGTTGATAAAGATAAAGTCGTAATTGGAACGAATAATAATCCCAAACCAATTCCTCTCAAAATTAATGGCCAATAGAAATGTTCTACTCCTGTATCTGTTGTCATGACGTTACGCATCCAAAAAGTAAAGAAAAAGAATACTAAAAATCCAACAGCAATCATATAACCTTGCGGAACGCCTTTTTGAATCATTCTTCCTACGAAAGGCATTAAAATCGCCGTTGTAATAGAACCAGGAATTAGTAATAATCCCGCATCAGTAGCTGTCCAACCTAATATTGATTGTGTATAAATTGGAATAATTAATGTAGATCCGTATAATCCGAACCCAAGGATAAATCCCATTAGAATTCCAATTCGCAAATTTCCATCTTTTAAAACACTTAGGTTTACAATTGGATGTTTGTAGTTTAGTTCTCTCCAAATAAATAGGAGTAAACCCGTGATTGAAACAACACTTAAAATGATAATTGTATTATTACTGAACCAATCATCTTGTTGACCGTGTTCTAAAACAAATTGTAAGGAACCAATAAATGCTGCTAAGAATAGAATTCCCCACCAATCTACTTGATTTGCTTTCAGTTTTTCACCATATTTTGGACTTCTCACGAAAGTTAAGGTCAAGAATGTAGCAATAATCCCCAATGGAATATTGATATAAAATATATAAGGCCAAGAAAAATGATCGACTAAATAACCACCCAATGGCGGACCTAAAGTAGGACCTACAATAACTCCCATTCCGTAAATTGCTTGTGCCATTCCACGTTTGGCCATAGGATAACTTTCGGTAATAATCGTTTGTGCGGTTACTAATAAAGCACCACCACCAAGTCCTTGAATAAATCTAAAGGCGACCAATTCCCATATATTGGAAGCATTTCCGCAAAGAAAAGAGGCTACCGTAAAAATAATGATGGATACTGCAAAATAATTTCGTCTTCCAAATTGTTGCGATAACCAACTTGTCATTGGGATTACAATAACATTTGCAATGGCGTATGCTGTAATTACCCAAGCGACATCAGTAAGAGTTGCGCCTAAACTTCCACGCATGTTGGTTAGTGCTACGTTTACGATTGTGGTGTCTACTATTTCCAGCAAAGCACAAAGTACTGCTGTTATGGTAATTATAATTCTTCGAAAGCCGTATTCTACTAAATCGTCTTCTGCTATAGTTGTTGTCATATTTTAATTGATAATGGATAATTAACAATTGATAATTTATAAACGGAATGTCCTTGCCCTGATAGTAGTGGAAATCCTTTTAAAATAATTTTGTACTTCGACAAGCTCAGTATGACAAAATTATTTTAAAAGATTGCAACGGATAGCAGGAATAGCTCCTAATAATTTTATTTTATGTGAACATCTACATCAACATTCATTCCCGGACGTAATAATTTTATTTTTGCCGCTTCATTAGTTGCATCGAGGCTAATTTTTACAGGCAAACGTTGTATTGTTTTAACGAAATTTCCCGTAGCATTATCTGGAGGCAAAATAGAAAAACGAGCACCAGTTGCTGGTGAAAAAGAAGTTATTGTTCCACTAAAATCTGTATCAGGAAAAGCATCTGCTTTTACAGTTACTTTTTGACCTTCAACCATTTTACTTAGTTGTGTTTCTTTAAAATTCGCAATTACCCAAACTTCCTGATTATTAATGATATAAAATAATGATTGTCCTGGTTGAATAAATTGTCCAGATTGAATGGCTATTTTAGATACTTGTCCGTCGATTGAAGCGGTGACAATAGTATAATTTAAGTTTAGTTTTGCGGCATCTAAAACTGCTTGCGCACGTTTTATATTTGCAGCAGATACTTCCGCTTGTTTTGATGATACATTAGATCTTGATGAAGCGACAGTTTTTTGATAATTAGAGGCTTTTTGTTGCTCTTGCAAAATTCTCAATTGGCTTTCTGCTTCTAATTTTGTTGCCTCTGCTTGCTCAAATTGTTGTTTTGTAATGGAATGATTTTTGTACAAATTATTGTATCGCTCGTAATCATTAACAGCTCTGTTTAATCTGATTTTTGCCGTTTCGATATTTCCGCTTGCAGATTGCACATTGGCGTCAGATACGGATACGTTTGCTTGTGCTGTTCCAATATCTGCTTTTGAAACTGCATAACCTTGTTCGGCACCAACTAAAGCTGCTTTTGCTTCTTCTATTTTTATGATATAATCTCTGTTATCTATAGTAAAAAGGGTATCTCCTTTTTTTACATATTGATTGTCTTTTACAAATAATTTAGTTATATAACCTGAAACCCTTGGAATTATAGGGTTCATGTTTTTTTCTATTTGGGCATCATCAGTAGTTTCGTGAGCTAAGGAATGCATGTATTTGTAAACTCCGTAAGTTCCTCCTAAAAGTATTAGAACTGAGAAAATAAGTATGAATTTTTTATTTGTTTGTTTCTTTCCCATGATGATGAAATATTTAGTTTTTAGATGAGTTGAATGAATTTATTAGTTTTCCTTCTGCAAATTGCAATTGGTAATATTTTAAAGCAATATCCGCTTGAGATAATGCCAGATTTATTTTGGTTTGTAGTTGTTGTACATCAGCTTCCAACAAATCATTGGTAGTAGATAAACTGTTGTCGTATTTGTCTTTTACAATTCGATAGTTTTCAGCTGCCTGTTCAGTTGCTTGTTTGTAAACCAAATTTTGTTTTAAAGAAAGATTATAGTTTTCTTGAGCTTCGTGCGTTTCTTCTTTTATTTTATCAGTTAAAATGGTAACCATTGTTTTGGTTTGTTCTGATTTACTTTTAGCCAATTTAACTTCTTTGCCATTTTTGAAAATAGAAGCTAAATCATAACTTAATCCTACACCAACATTCATCGCATTACTAACTTTTATGACATCTTTCAAATCGAAAGCTATATAACCACCTACTAATGCTAATGACGGATAATAACCACTTTTTGCTATTTTTATACCAGCTTCTGAAGCTTTTTGTTGGTAACTTAAGGCTTCCAAATCATTTCGTTGACCACTTGTTTTTATGCTTTGATTTTTTGTCATATCGCTTTTGATGGTTTCAATATCAATATCGATTTGAGTATTTTCTGGCAATTGTAAGACTGTAACCAATTGATAGTTAATTACATTTGCATTTTTTCTTGCTGTATCTAACGAAAGTTGAATATTTGATTCTTGTAATTGTGCTTTCAATAAATCATTTCGAGCCATCAATCCATTATCGACCATCGCAGAAAAATCTTTTGTACGTTGTTGTGCACTTTTTAAATTATCTTCAATAAGCGTAGCTGTTTGTTGTGATTGAAACAATTTTGCAAACAATTCGACCACATAAATACTCAATTGCTCTTTAGTATTTGTAGCATTTGTAGTTTCGGCTTTGTATAAATTTTCTGAAGCAGAAATGCTGTTTTTTAACTTAAATCCATTAAAAATTGGCATCGAAACATTGGCTTGTCCAAAAAGTAATGAACTCACATCAATTTTAGATGGAGAACCTCCAGTGCTCAGATTAGATTCAACATTTGCATTGGTTAAATGCAAATATTGTCCAGAAACTTTAAAACTCGGATATTGATTATTTTTCATGGTTTCCATTTCTAATTTAGAAGTGTTAACCTTCATATTGGCTAAAACAGCCTCATTACTTTTAGTTGTTACTAGAGAAATGGCTTCTTTTAGAGAGAGAATTTTTCTTTCTTGCGCATGTCCAATTGTTACTCCTAAAAAAGAAATGACAATTAATAATTTTGCTTTAATTTTCATAAACTAAAAGTGCTTTTATGGTTTGTTGTATGTGTTTTGTTAAATCGTTATGAATGTAATTATCAAAATCTTCGGAAGTTTTCAAGTTAAATAAATCAACATAAAAAGGCTTTGTCATCTGAAAATGAAAATAAGTTCCCATAATAGTTGGTGGAATTAAGGCAATGTTGACATTTTTGCTAAATAAACCTTTAGTTTGCCCTTCTTCAATAATATTTTTTAAAATCTGTAAATTGTATTTTTTAACTTCATTAAAAGCTTCATAATTAATATCTCTTTTTTTAGAAGTTATTTCAAAATGTATAATCTGATACATACCACAATTTTTGTTAATTTGGGTAATGTATAATTCGATTAATTTGTCAATTTTTTCAAAAGGAGATAGATTTTCTTTGTGAAGATTTTCTATTTGTAACTGTAATCCGGAAATTCGGTTGATGATTAATGCTTCTAGTAATTTTTCTTTCGATCCAAAGTAATACGAAATCATAGCAATATTAATATTAGCTTCTTTAGCTATATCCCTTATAGATGTTCCATCAAAACCATGTTCGGAAAATAGCTTTTCTGCTACTAAAAGAATTTCAATTTGTTTGTCATTAAAATCGGTCATGAGTATGATTTTTTATAAATCGATACAAATTTAAACATTCGTTTAAATTAAACGTTTGTTTAATTTTTAATTAACTTTTTTTTAACAAATTTGTTTTTACCCTTTTTCAAAGTTTTAAACTTTGAAAAAGGGTTTTTATTTAATTAATTTCTGAAATGAATTTAGGAATGCTAGAAACTCCGTTTTCTGTCAATTTTTTGATAAAAGCACTTCCAATAATGGCGCCTTTGCCAAATTTTGTAGCCTGATTGAATGTTTCTTTATTATTAATACCAAAACCTACAATTTGTGGATTTTTAAGATTCATTTCTGAAATTCTTTTGAAATAGTTGGTTTGAATTGTTCCAAATCCATCGGAATTTCCTGTTACCGAAGCCGAAGAAACCATATATATAAAACCGTTTGATACAGAATCGATATATCTAATTCGTTCTTCGGAAGTTTGTGGCGTTATTAAAAACACATTTATTAAGCCGTATTTCTCGAAAGTTTCTTTGTAGTTTTCGGCATAAATATCGACTGGTAAATCTGGAATTATAAGTCCATCAATTCCTGTTTTTTGACATTCTTTGCAAAAAGCTTCTATTCCATATTGTAAAATCGGGTTGAAATATCCCATAATTACTAACGGAATTTTTACGGTTTGACGAATATTTTCTAATTGTTCGAAAAGTAATTTTGTAGTCATTCCATTTTCTAAAGCTTTAGTCGAACTTTCTTGAATAGTTGGACCATCGGCTAAAGGATCACTAAATGGCAAACCAATTTCTATCATATCAACTCCAGATTTTTCTAAATCTTGAATAATTTGAACGGTATCATTTAAGTTAGGATATCCCGCCGAAAAATAAATGGAAAGTATCTTTTTGTCTTCTTGTAATTTTTGATTTATTCTGTTCATTTTTTTATCATTTATTAAGACCTGACAGGTTTTTAAAACCTGTCAGGTCTTTTAGTTTTTTTGTGATATGCCCCAACTATAATTTAAAATAATCGATATAGGTATTTAAATCCTTGTCACCACGACCAGAAAGATTGATGACAACAATATCGGTCGGTTTGAATTTTTTCTTGTCTAAAACTGCAAAAGCATGTGCAGTTTCTATAGCTGGGATAATACCTTCGGTTTGAGACATTTTTATACCCCAATCCATAGCTTCTTCATCTGTAATTGAGATAAATTCAGCTCTTTTTGTTTCGAATAAATGAGCATGCATAGGACCAACTCCTGGATAATCTAATCCTGCGGAAATAGAATAGGGTTCGGTAATTTGTCCGTCAGGACTTTGCATTAACAGCGTTTTACTTCCGTGAATAATTCCAATTTTGCCTAATGCGGAAGTGGCAGCACTTTCACCAGAATCGATACCTTTTCCAGCAGCTTCGACAGCAATTATGTTTACTTCTTTTTCGTCAAGAAAATGATAGAAAGTACCTGCTGCATTGCTTCCGCCACCTACGCAAGCAATAACATAATCAGGGTTTTCTTGATCTTCTTTTTCTAATAATTGCGTCTTTATTTCTTCTGAAATGACACTTTGAAAACGCGCCACCATATCTGGATAAGGATGCGGACCAACTACGGATCCAATAATGTAATAAGTATCTATTGGGTTATTTATCCAATCTCGAATGGCTTCGTTTGTGGCGTCTTTTAGGGTTTTTGAACCTGATGTTGCGGGACGTACTTCGGCACCTAACATTTTCATTCTCGCTACGTTTGGTGCTTGTCTTTTGATGTCGATTTCGCCCATATAAACAATACATTGCAAACCCATGAGTGCACAAACCGTAGCAGTTGCAACTCCGTGTTGTCCTGCACCTGTTTCGGCAATAATACGGGTTTTACCCAATCGTTTTGCTAATAGAATTTGCCCAATCGTATTGTTGACTTTGTGTGCGCCTGTATGACACAAATCTTCTCTTTTTAGGTAAATTTTTGTGTTGTATTCTGCTGATAATCTTTCAGCAAAATAGAGTGGAGTAGGTCGACCTACATAATCTTTTAACAGCTCGTGAAATTCTTTTTGAAATTCAGGTTCAGCTGTTATCTTCAGATAATTTTGTCTTAATTCTTCTACATTTGGATAGAGCATTTCGGGAATATATGCCCCTCCAAAATTACCGTAAAATCCTTTTTCGTTAACGTGAAAACTCATTGTGTTTAAAGTTTAAATGTTTAATGTTTGCAAGTTATTCTTGAAACTTTTTAATAATTTAATATTTTTTAATCCTGGTTCAATTTCAAATTTACTGTTTACATCGATGGCATAAATAGGTAAATTTAATTTTTTAATATCTTCAATATCATTTAATCCGATTCCTCCACTAAGGAAAAATGGTTTTGTCAATTTGTAATGATGTAATATTTGCCAATTGAAAGTTATTCCGTTTCCGCCAGGTAATTTTCCTTTGGTATCAAATAGAAAATAATCGCAAGCATTTTCAAATGGTTCTAATGAAGAAAAATTAAAATCATCATTTACAGAAAAAACTTTGATGATTTCAATGTTTTCAATCTTTAAACTTCTACAAAATTCAGGACTTTCATCACCATGTAATTGAATAATATCTAAATCGTATTTTTTTATTTTTGAAATTATTTCTTCTACAGTTGCATCAACAAAAACGCCTATTTTTTTTATTGATTTATTGATTTTTGGAATTTCTCCATCAAAATAACGACTGGATTTCTCCCAGAAAATAAAGCCTAAATACTCTGGAAGTAATTGGCTTACTTCGAGAATGTTTTCAGAATATTTCATGCCGCAGATTTTAAGTTTCATCTCTTTAATTTATAATTGTTTTATAAAATTTGAAGCAGCTTTTCCTGGATTGTCTGTTTTCATAAAATTTTCGCCTACAAGAAATCCTTTATAACCGTACGATTTCAATTCGTTGATGGCTTCGATGGAAGAAATACCACTTTCAGAAACTTTTACAAACTCATCAGGAATTTCTGAAGCTAATTCTTTGCTAAAATCTAAACTGACTTCGAATGTTTTGAGATTGCGATTGTTTACGCCAATCATGTCTAAAGTGGGCATTATCGATTTATGTAATTCCTCGAGATTATGAACTTCTAGCAAAACTTCTAGACCTAATGATTGAGCAAATTCAGATAAATTTTTAATTTCCTCACGAGTTAAAACCGCAGCGATGAGCAAAATTAAATCGGCTCCATGAGCTTTAGCTTCCAGTATTTGATATTCATCAATAACAAATTCTTTTCGCAAAAGCGGAATACTTACAGAAGCTCTAGCTAATACTAAATCATCTAAAGAACCACCAAAATATTTTCCGTCTGTTAGTACAGAAATTCCACAAACACCAGCATTTTGATACCCTTTAACCACTTCTTCTACCGAAAAACTATAATTTATTTCGGCTTTAGACGGAGAACGTCTTTTGTGTTCTGCGATAATTCCAGAATTACTATTTCGTAAAATTTTACTCAATGAAATGGTTCTACTTCCAAAAAGCACCGAATTTTCTAATTGTGAAACTGGAATGATTAACTTTTTGAGTGCAACTTCATTTCTTTTGTCGAAGATGATTTTATCTAATATATTCATTTTTTATAAACTTAATTGTTGTAATTTTTTCAGTGCTTCTAATCCTTTACCAGATAATAAACTTTCTTTGGCTAATACGAATCCTTGTAATGGAGTTAGATTATTTACTGTTGCAATTGCCATTCCAGCATTGGCACAAACTACATTGTTCTGTGCTTCGGTTCCTTTTCCTGAAATAATAGTAAGAAATATTTTTGCCGATTCTTCTATGGTTTTTCCACCTTGAATATCCGTTTGGGATAAAAGATTCACTCCAAAATCTTCTGGTTTTAGCATTCCTTCCATTTTATTGGTAATGGTTTTAGTAATTCCAGTTAAAGAAATTTCATCATAACCATCTAAACTGTGTAAAATGGTATAGTTGGTTTGGGTATTTTGATACAAATAACTGTACATTCTAGCCAATTCGAGATTGAAAACACCAACCAATTGATTTTTAGGAAAACTTGGATTTACCATTGGTCCCAACATATTAAAAAAGGTTTTTACAGCTAGCTCTTTTCTTATTGGCGCTACGTTTTTCATGGCTGGATGAAATAGTGGCGCATGTAAAACACAAATTCCAGCTTCGTCAATGCATTTTTCTAAAAAATCAGGATCATTACTAAATTTTACTCCTAAATTTTCCATAACGTTGCTTGAACCAGAAATAGATGAAACGCCATAATTGCCATGTTTTGCTACTTTTATTCCAGCTCCAGCAGTTACAAAAGAAGCTAATGTTGAAATATTGAAAGTGTCTTTCCCATCACCACCTGTTCCACACAAATCGATGGTATTATAAGCAGATAAATCGATTGGAATACACAGTTCTAATAACGCTTCTCGGAATCCTGCGAGTTCATCGATAGTGATGTTTCGCATCATATAAACAGTCAGAAAACTAGCAATTTGACTCGGATTGTAACTTCCGTTAGAAATATTGACCAATATAATTTTTGCTTCTTGTTTAGAAAGTGTTTCGTGGTTGATGAGTCTGTTGAGTATATTTTTCATTTTAATGGTATACGGATAATATGGGTTTTAGCTTATTTAGACGGATTTTTTAAACTTGAAATATTTAATTTTTAACCCAATTTTCTAGGATTTTTTTGCCATTCGGTGTTAATACACTTTCTGGGTGAAATTGTACGCCACGAACATCGTAAGTTTTATGACGCAAAGACATAATTTGCCCGTTTTCATCAGTTGAAGTGATTTCTAATACATCTGGAAAATCAACAGTATTTACAACCCAAGAATGATAACGACCCACTTCGATTTGCTTTTCTAGACCATCAAAAAGACTTTCATTATCAACTAGAATATTCACATTGGTAGCCACGCCGTGATATACTTTTTCAAGATTAATTAGGCTACCACCAAAAACTTCTCCAATAGCTTGCTGTCCTAAACAAACACCTAAAATGCTTTTTGTAGCGGCATACGTTCTGATGACTTCTTTGAGTAAGCCAGCTTCATCTGGTATTCCGGGACCTGGAGAAAGTAATATTTTATCGAAGTTTTTTATTTCATCAATATCAAATTCATCATTGCGATATACGGTTACTTCGCAGTTTAAATCTTCGAGATAATGAACTAAATTGTAAGTGAAACTATCGTAATTGTCTATGACTAGTATTTTTTTCATTGTCTTAAATTTAAATTTTTTCTGCTATTTCTAATGCTTTATCTAAAGCTGCTAACTTATTATATACTTCTTGTAATTCGCTTTCTTCATCTGAATTTGCTACAATTCCAGCACCAGCTTGGTAATGTAATTGGTGATTTTTACTTAAAAAAGTTCGAATCATAATGGCATGGTTAAAGTTACCCTCAAAATCCATAAAACCAATTGCACCACCATAAAAATTTCTATTGGTGTTTTCATATTTTTCTATGAGTTGCATGGCTTTGTGTTTTGGTGCGCCAGATAAAGTTCCTGCAGGAAAAGTATCAGCTACAACTTTCATTGTAGAAGATTTTTCGTGTATTTGCCCTGTAACTTTAGATACCAAATGAATTACATGGGAAAAAAACTGTACTTCACGATATTTTTCTACTTTCACCTGATGACTTTGTCTGCTTAAATCATTTCGAGCCAAATCGACTAACATCACATGTTCGGCATTCTCTTTTACATCTTCAGATAAACTTTTAGCTAAAATGGCATCTTGTTCGTCATTTCCAGTTCGTTTGAAAGTACCTGCAATGGGATGAATTTCGGCTTTTCGATCTTTTATTACCAATTGTGCTTCGGGTGATGAACCCATGATTTTGAAATCGCCATAATCAAAAAAGAATAAATAGGGTGAAGGATTAATACTTCGTAAAGCACGATAAACATTGAATTCATCACCTTTAAACCCTTGTGTAAACCGTCTTGATAATACCAATTGAAAAACATCGCCACGGTAACAATGTTTTTTGGCTAAAGCCACATTTTCTTTGAAATCTTCATCAGTTAAATTTGATTTTTTAGCATCAGTTTTAATAAAAGAGTAAGCTGGTAAATTACGTGTTTGTAATAATTGCTCGATTTCATTAATATTATTTTCATCATTTAATGAATGACAAAAAATATACGCTTCGTTTTTGAAATGATTAATCGCAATGATGTTTTGATATACAGCATAGTAAATATCTGGAATTTGTAAATCGTTTTCTTTTTTTGAAATTTCTATTTTTTCGAAATAACGTACTGCATCATAAGAAATATAACCAAACAATCCATTGTTTATGAATTTGAAATCATTGTTTTCCGATTTGAATTGAGATGTAAATCTTTCAATTTCGTTTGGAATATTGGTTTGATTATTTATTTCAATTTTATCAGAAGTTCCATCAGGAAAGGATTTTAAAATAGTTTCATTTTCTATTTTTATCGAAGCAATTGGATTACAACAGATATACGAAAAGCTATTGTCATTAGCATGATAATCACTACTTTCTAACAATAAGCTGTTAGGAAATTTGTCACGAATTTTTAGGTAAATACTTACTGGCGTGATAGTATCAGCAAGGATTTGTTTGAATTGAGTTTTAAGATTATAAGTTTTCATAATGATATTTTAGTTTTTTGCATAAAAAAAAGGCTTGTCGTGAATGACAAGCCTTTTTATATATTTTGAGTTTTAAAAAATACAATATAGAGGATTAGTTCACGACGTTTGACGTAAATTGTTCCACCACCAAGTATTGTTTAAAAAAATGTTCATATTCTTAATTGAGTGTCAAAAGTACTAATTTTATTTTTACCTGCAAGTATTCTTTCATTTTTTTATTAAAATAAAAAACCTCGAAGTTTGCTCGACGAGGTTTGTATTGTGTTTGTGAGATAATTAAAATTTCAAGTTTACTTTCAATTCAAATTCATCATCAATTGCTTTGTCAGCTAATGCTCCAAAGTTTTTAGAACCATATTTGATGTCATATTTAGTTCTGTCGACCATAAATTTTGCTGTTGCAACACCTTTATTAGCTACTAAATCGAAAGTTACTGGAGCAGTTTTTCCTTTAATAGTCAAATCGGCAGTAACGGTATATGTGTTTTTTGATTTTACACCAATACTTTTGAATACTAATGTTGCAGTTGGATTCGCTTCTACACCAAAGAAATCATCAGCTTTTAAGTGCCCGTCTAATTTTCCTTTCCATTCACCTTCTAAATCCGTTGTGTTTATAGTTTTCATGTCAACAACGAAGTTTCCACCAACTATTTTTGAACCTTTTAATATTAAAGCACCTTCTTTTATTGCAATATCGCCATTGTGTTGACCACCTACTTTTTTAGCCAACCAAAGCACTTTGCTTTTAGAAACGTCTACTTTTTTTGTTATTTGAGCTGAAGCTGTCATTGTGCTTACTGCTACGATTACTGCTAATGCAATTGATTTTAAATTTTTCATTTGTTTTAAATTTTGAATTGTTAATAATTAAATAGTTATAAATAAGTCTTCTTTAGATTTTCTAACTTTTTTGTAATGTTGTGTGGCATCTTCATCATGGCGATATCCTACTGCCGCTACAAGTGCTGCATTAAGATTTAGTTTGTCTAAGCCTAAGATTTCATTATATTGTTTTGGGTCGAATCCCTCCATTGGAGTGACATCTATTTTTAGTTCGGCAGCTGCATTAAGCAAGTTTCCCAAAGCTAAGTAAGTTTGTTTTGCTGTCCAAATATTTTTTGCTTCTTCAGGTAACGGAGTTATTGCACCTTTCATAAAATCGGCATAGCCAGATAATGCATCGATTGGTAAATTTCTAGTTTGAGCAATATTTTGTATGTAAGAATCTATTTCTGTTTCTCCAACATTGGTTTGATT
Organism: Flavobacterium sp.; assembly: GCF_043756175.1. Taxonomy (GTDB): domain Bacteria; phylum Bacteroidota; class Bacteroidia; order Flavobacteriales; family Flavobacteriaceae; genus Flavobacterium. The sequence goes on along the minus strand of NZ_JAYURN010000137.1, from coordinate 16,670 downwards.
TGCAAAAATGAATAGATGTGATGCATCAACAATTTGAGATTGTCCCCAAGAGGCTGGTTGCAATTTTGATCTTATTTCTGGATTTTCAACAATGATAATTTTATAAAGTTGTAAACCGTATGAAGAAGAACTCAATCGAATTGCTTCTTTAAGAGTTTCTATATCTTTTGTTGATATTTTTTTAGTTGTATCAAATTTTTTAGTGGCATAACGCCAATTCTGATGTTCAATAAATGTACTCATAATTAATTTCGGTATTTTTCTAATAAATTGTTTAATTGTTCTAATTCTTCGACTGTTAGTTTGTTTGCAAAATGATTTTCGTGTTCTATAATAATAGGATCAAGTTCTGCAAGTACATCTAATCCTTTTTGGGTAATTAGTATTTCTATTTTTCTTCTATTTGCAGGACATTCGTTGCGAGTAACCATTTGTTTTAGGAGTAATTTGTCTATTAATCTTGTGGTGTTACTGTTTTTTGCAATCATTCTTTCCTGTATATCACACATATTTACAGGTTTACCTTTTTGTCCTCTTAATATTCTCAAAACATTATACTGTTCTCCGGATAAATCATAAGGTTTTATTAATTCTTGAAAATTATCATGCAAAACATTTTTTGTATATGAAATATTAAGCAGTACTTTTTTAGCAATATCCATTGGAATGGTACTTTTTATTTCATCTTCTATTTTCATAGTTTCTATAACTAAATTTGTATATACAAATGTAGTGCTATTTTTCATTTGTATATACAAATGTGTATTAATTTTTTGTTAAATTATTTTTTAACAAATTTTGTATTAGATTTTATTATTTTTGATAAAAAAATAAAAGAAATGAATTTATCACAAGAAGCGTGGTGGACAAAAGCCCAAGAAGACGAAAATGCAGTAATCTTAGATGTTCGTACCGAAGATGAATGCAATGAAGGAATTATTCCAAACGCAATAACTATAGATATATATAAAGGACAAGGATTTATTTATAAAATTCAAGAGCTAGACAAATCGAAAAATTATTACGTGTATTGCAAAGCAGGAGGAAGAAGTGCGCAGGCTTGTAATATTATGAACCAAATGGGTTTTGAAACTACTTATAATCTTTTAGGTGGCATGATGGAATGGAATGGCCCTGTTGAAATAAAAGAGTAAAAAAAAGGCTTTTAGAAAATCTTTCTAAAAGCCTTTTTCTTAAATTTAATATTTTAAACTGTTCTCTGAACCACTTCAAAAATAGTTCCGTCTTCACATTTTAATGTTTTCGACGGATATTTCATTAGCAAAGCATAATCATGAGTTGCCATGATAATTGTTTTGCCTTGAGCGTTTATCTTTTTTAGTAATTCTAGAATTTCACCACTGGTTTGTGGGTCAAGATTTCCAGTAGGTTCATCGGCAAGAATCAATTCAGGGTCGTTTAACAAAGCTCGAGCAATAGCAACACATTGTTGTTCTCCACCAGAAAGTTGGTGTGGCATTTTGTTTGCCATACTAAACATACCTACTTTTTTAAGTACTTCTTCTACTTTATTATCCATTTCTTGTATGTCAATCCAACCTGTTGCTTTTAGTACAAAAAGTAAATTGTTAGCTACTGTTCTGTCTGGTAATAATTTAAAATCCTGAAAAACCATACCAATTTTTCGACGCAAATATGGAATATCTTGGTCTATTAGCCCGTTCAAATCATAATCTACAATAGTTCCTTCGCCATCAGTAAGAGGTAAATCACCATAAAGTGTCTTCATAAAACTACTTTTTCCAGAACCGGTTTTACCTATTATATAAATAAATTCGCCTGGATTTACACTCAGATTTATATCGGAAATAATCTTATTTCCAGATTGGTATATGTTTACGTCTTGAAGTGATAAAATGGTTTTTGACATTTTTTGTAGAATTTTATTTCGTAAAAGTAGTAAGTTATGTTTCTTATTCAAAATAAAATTTGAGTTGTTATTCAATTTTGGATACTAAACCCCAATTTTACTCGTTTTAAGAATAAGAAACTACTATATTTGAAATTCTAAATAAGTTACCAATGCAAAAATATTTATTGTCAATTCTCCTATTCCTATTTTTCGGATTTACTTCGATATTTGCACAACAATCAGCAATTTACACGAACGATTTAGCAGATTATAATAAAGCTTTGTCTTTGTTTAATAATAAGCAATATCAATCGGCGCAAATACTTTTTGATAAGGTAAAACAAGAAAATTCGAACCCAGAATTGGAATCCGATTGTACTTATTATATTGCGAATTGTGCGATAAGATTAAATCAGAATAATGCTGATGAAAAAATGGAAAGTTTTGTAAAAAATTATCCAACAAGTACCAAACAAAATTTAGCTTTTACCGAGGTAGCTACTTATTATTTCGAGCAAGGAAAATACCCACAAGCGTTAGAATGGTTTGATAAGGTTGATGAAAGCAGCTTGACTAAAGACGAATTAGATAAATATAATTTCTATAAAGGTTACAGTTTTTTTAATTCTGGGAAAAAGAAAGAAGCCACTCAATATTTCAACAAAGTGGTCAACTCGCAAGAATATGGTTCGCAAGCCAAATATTATTTAGGTTTTCTGGCTTACGAAGGCGACGATTATAAGGAAGCGACCAAATATTTTGATCAAGTTTCGGGCGAAGAAAAATACAAGGAAAAGTTGTCGTATTTTCAAGCTGATATGAATTTTAAACTCGGGAAATTCGACAAAGCAATCGAATTAGGCAAAGCGGCTATGGCGAGTTCTAACGCGATGGAAAAATCGGAATTGAATAAAATTATTGGTGAAAGTTATTTTAATTTAAAAAAATACAACGAAGCGATTCCTTATTTAAAAGAATACAAAGGGAAAAAAGGGAAATGGAATAATACCGATTATTATCAGTTGGGATATGCTTTTTACAAACAAAATGATTTCGAAAATGCCATTGCGCAGTTTAATAAAATTATCGATGGTAAAGATTTCGTAGCTCAAAATGCCTATTATCATTTAGGAGAAAGTTATTTGAAAACCGATAAAAAACAACAAGCCTTAAATGCGTTCAAAAATGCTTCAGAAATGACTTTTGATCTCAAAATTCAAGAAGATGCCACTTTAAATTATGCTCGATTGAGTTATGATATTGGAAATTCGTACCAAAGTGTTCCCGATGTTTTGAATGGTTTTATGACGAAATATCCATTAAATCCTAACAAACCAGAAATTGAAAATTTATTAATTAATTCTTATATAACTTCAAAAAATTATAAGGAAGCATTAACATTATTAGAAAAAAACAAATCCTTTGGAAACAAAACGGCGTACCAAAAAGTAGCATTTTACCGTGGTTTAGAATTATTTACTGATGGAAGTTACAAAGAAGCTTTAGCAATTTTCAAAAAATCGATTGCAGAACAAAAAGACCCAAAATTCTCGGCTCGTGGAACGTTCTGGAAAGCAGAAACGGAATATGTTTTAGATGATTTTACCAATGCCTTATTAAGTTTTAAGCAGTTTTTAGGTTATCCAGAAGCCAAAGAAACGACTGAATTTGCGAATGTAAATTATAATATTGCTTACAGTCATTTTAAGTTGAAAGAATACGAACAAGCAGGTAATTTTTTTCAGAAATACATTGAGGTTTCTAAAGACGATAAAACCCGTTTAACCGATGCTTACCTACGTTTGGCGGATAGCAGATTTGTAACTACAAAATATACTTCTGCATTGGAAGCGTATGACAAAGCCATCGTTCTAAAAACTTTCGATGCGGATTATGCTGCTTTTCAAAAAGCAATTTGTTACGGATTTATGGGTAAAAATGACAAGAAAATTAGTGATTTTAATCAGTTTCTAAAAACGTATCCAAACTCACAATATCGAGATGACGCACTGTTCGAATTAGCCAATACCTATACTTCCGAAAACGAAACATCGTCATCAATAAAGACTTATGACCAGTTGATAGCTGAGAATAGCAACGGAAGTTATGCGTCTAAAGCGATACTTCGTCAAGGTTTAATTTATTATAATGCTGATAAAGATGAACAAGCATTAACCAAATTTAAAAAAGTGGTAGCTGATTTTCCAAAATCGGAAGAAGCGTTAGAAGGAGTAAAAACAGCACGTTTAATTTATGTCGATAACGGAAAAGTAGACGAATATGCTACTTGGGTAAAATCGCTCGATTTTGTTGATATTTCTGATTCCGATTTAGATAACGATTCTTGGGAAGCTGCCGAAAAGCAATATTTGCAAGGCAATAATAAACAAGCGATTACGAATTTAAGCAGTTATATTAAGACTTTTCCTAACGGAATACGTATTCTAAAAGCTAATTTTTATTTGGCAGAAAGTTATTTCAAAGAAGAATCTGCTAATTCAATTCTTTATTATGAGTACACAATTTCAAAATCTAGAAACGAGTATACAGAACAGTCTTTGTCAAGATTATGTCAAATTTTCTTGAGAAATACAAACTATACTAAAGCAATTCCAGTTTTAATACGATTAGAAACCGAAGCTGATTTTCCTCAGAATAAAACGTATGCGCAAGCCAATTTGATGAAAAGTTATTATACCGAAAAGGATTATGCTAATTCAGTAATTTATGCTGAAAAAGTGTTAGAAAACCCTAAAACGGAAGATAAAATTAAAAGTGATGCTCAAATTATCGTAGCTCGTTCAGCGATACAAGTTGGTGATGAAGCCAAAGCCAAAACTGCTTACGCCAAATTACAAAAAATTGCCAAAGGAGAACTCGCCGCAGAAGCTTTGTTTTATGAGGCGTATTTCAAAAATAAAGATTCGAAATTCGAAGATTCTAATAAAGTTATTCAAAAACTAGCTAAAGATTATTCGGGTTATAAATATTTTGGTGCTAAAGGATTAGTAGTAATGGCAAAGAATTTTTATGGATTAAAAGATAGTTTTCAAGCAACCTATATTCTAGAAAGTGTGATAAAAAACTTTACAGATTATACTGATGTAGTGGAAGAAGCCAAAAAAGAACTCGATTTAATTAAAATAGAAGAAGCTAAAACAAATTCGTCGATTTCTAAATAAGACTAAAAGATAATAGACGGATAGATTAAAGATTAAAAAGGAAAATAATGTATGAGTGATTTCAAAAGGCATAATTTTAAAAAATTAAAAATTTGGCAAATGGGAATGGAGTTAGCAAAATCAATTTTTGATTTGACAGATACATTTCCGAGTATTGAAAAATTTGGTTTGGTTTCACAAATGAATAGATGTGCAGTTTCTATCCCTTCAAATATTTCAGAAGGCTCAAGTAGAACAACCAAATCATTCAGTCATTTTATAGATATTTCTTTAGGTTCATCTTTTGAGTTACAAACACAATTATTACTGTCAAATATGAAAAAATTCGTATCTGATGAAAATACAATACAAATTGAGTTAAAAATTGAAGAATTTCAACGAGCAACAATGTCATTTCAAAATACCATAAATCTAAGCAATGATTCAAAGTAAATCACATAATTTATCGATAAATAATCTATCATCTATCCGTCTATTATCTTTTAGTCTTATTTTGTTTGTACAAATTTCTTTCGCCCAAAAGAAAGACGAAAATATTGGGACGGAAGTTGTAAACGTGGTAAAACCATATACACCAACTATTTCCGATGCTTTCAAAGTAAAGGAAGTTCCATCATTAAACGATAACGAAACTAGTAAGAAGGAAGAAGTTAAATACCAGATTTTCTCTTTTCCTGTGGCATCAACATTTACACCATCTAAAGGGAAAGCTGCTAGTGTTGACAAGGCAAAACAAGAAAAGTTGTTTTCTAACTACGCGACTTTTGGTCTTGGAAATTACGGAACTGCAAATGCCGAATTATTTGTTTCTCACGAGTTAGATAATTACCAATATTTAGGCGGAATGGTAAGACACCAATCATCGCAAGGCGGCATCAAAAACGTACTGTTAGATGATAAATTCTCGGAATCTTCTATCAATTTGATGTATGGTTATAATCGCCAGCAAACCAATTTCAAACTAGATTTAGGATACAAAAACGAAGGTTATAATTGGTATGGATTACCTTTAGAAAATCCAAATTTTAATAATATTCGATTAGATACAATAAATCCAAGTCATCAATACAATACGATATCACTAGGCTCAGAATTGGCTATTTCAGATAGTTTTTTCCAAAAAGCAAACTTAAATTTCATGGCTTTTTCGGATAATTACGGATCTAAAGAAAATCGATTTATAATTAAACCTGTTTTTAATTTCGATTTTGGAAATACTGCTGTAAAAGCAAAATTTAATATCGATTATCTGAATACAAGTTTCGATACTTCTTATTTGCTACAATATCCAGTGGTTGGTGTCAATACAAATATTCAAAAATCTAATTTAATATTCAGTGCCAATCCAAGTTATCAATTATTAAAAAATGATTTATCGATCGAATTAGGAGCAGAAGTTGCTTTTCTATCAAGAATGAAAGACGTTTATGCAGGGATTAAAAATGAGTCTAAAAGTAGTTTTTTTATCTATCCAAAAGTAAAATTATCATATAAAGTAGTTGGAGATTTAATGATCGCTTTTGCAGGCGCTGAAGGTGGATTAACTCAGAATTCGTATGCTAATTTTGTTGGTCAAAACAAATTCTTATCACCAACATTATTTATCGAACCAACCGACAAACAGTATGATGTTTATGCAGGTTTGAAAGGGAAATTAGCCAGCACATTATCCTATAATGTAAAAGCATCTTACGTTTCTGCAAAAAACCAAGCTTTGTTTAAAACCAATCCGTATTTATCAGCGCCATCAGAAAATTACAGTTACGGAAATTCATTTGATGTCGTTTATGATAATATAAAAACATTGTCATTTTTTGGAGAATTAAAATCCGATGTCAACAAAAATATTTCTTTAGGTTTGAATGCTGAGGTAAACGATTATAAAACAACTTTTCAACAAGAAGCATGGAATTTGCCAACAATAAAAGCCTCTTTCACCACCGATTTTAATGTAGGAAAAAAATGGTATGCAGGAACGCAATTGTTTTATGTAGGCGAAAGAAAAGATGCCTTTACGAATTATCAATTGTTTGTTTTCCCGGATTCAGTACAAACTTTAGAGGCATATTTCGATATCAATGCGCATATTGGTTATAAATACAACGAACGATTAACAGCTTTCTTAAAAGGAAATAATCTTGCCAATCAAAGCTATAATCGTTGGTTAAATTATCCTGTGCAAGGCGCACAAGTGATTATAGGAGCAAGTTATAAATTTGACTTCTAGATATTTTACCGCAGAGTAAAAGAGTTTTTTGCAGAGTTTTCAGAGTTATAATATTCTTTTATAATTTTTTTCTTTGCGACCTTTGCGAAAAACTTTGCGTTCTTTGCGGTAAAAAATAAAATATGTTAAAACAAAAAATCCACCAACAATACCTTCAATTAGTTCAAGATAAAATAGATGTTTTTCAGGATATGATTTCATCATTAACTGAAGATTCAAAAAATGATGCCAAAGGTTCAGCAGGTGATAAGCACGAAACGGCATTGTCTATGATGCATATTGAGCAAGAAAAACTAACACATAAACTCAAAGAATCAATAGAACAAAAATCTATTTTAGATAAAATTGATGTTTCACAAATTCACAATAAAATTGCTGTTGGTAGTTTAGTTAAAACCAATAACCTGACCGTTTATATAAGTGTGGCGTTGCCTAAAATCACTATTGATTCTCAAAATATATTTGCTATTTCTCCACAATCTCCGTTGGGAATTCAGTTAATGGGAAAAGGAGTTAGTTATGAGTTTGAGGTGAATTCAACCAAATATATAATTCAAGAGATTTCTTAAAAATCTGTCTTTATCTGTTCAATCCGTTAAATCTCTGGTCCAATATTTACAATTTAAAACTTCAAATTAAAATTTAATCATTTTTTCTTTCATATTTATATTTAAATTATATTTTTAGTTTTAATTTATAACTAAAATTAAATATATAGTTTAAATAACGAATCATATTGCGCAATTTTGTTTCGGAAATAATTAGAAACAGAATATTATGTGCGGAATAGTAGCCATCATCGGAAAAGGAAAAGACCAAGAATTAGTAAAAACTATGTCTAAAAGAATGTCACATCGCGGACCAGACGAAAGCGATTTACACATTACAGAAAACGGGCATATTTTAAGTCACGAGCGTTTGTCAATTATCGATTTGCATTCAGGTCGTCAACCTATTCAAGGAACTTCTTCAGCTTGGATGATTCATAATGGCGAAATATACAACCATCAGGAATTAAGAGATGGGATTTTGAAACACCACACTTTCAGAACCAAATCAGATTCGGAAGTAATTGTGCATTTGTATGAAGAATTTGGTTATGATTTTCTAAATAAGTTAGATGGCGATTTCGCTTTTGTGGTTATAGATGGCGATGATTATATTGCAGGACGTGACCCAATGGGAGTGAAGCCTTTGTACTACGGTCTAGACGAAAGAGGCAGAATGTATTTTGCTTCAGAAATGAAACCAATTGTTGATCAATGCAAAACTTTTTCAACCTTTCCTCCGGGACATTTTTATACACCAAAAACTGGATTTGTTAAATATTACAAACCTGAATATGACGATTATAAAAAAGCAACAAACGAATTAGATTTAAAACTAATTAGAGACACATTAACCGAAGCGACTCGCAAACGATTAATGAGCGATGTGCCTATTGGAGTATTGCTTTCGGGAGGATTAGATTCGTCATTAACATCATCTATTGCATCAAGATTGTTGAAAGAAAAAGGCAAAACTTTACATTCTTTTTCTATTGGATTAGATGAAAATGCACCCGATGCCAAAGCTGCTCGAAAAGTAGCTGCGTTTTTAGGAACAGAGCACCACGAAGTTCATTTTACTATCGAGCAAGGAATTGAGATTTTAGACAAATTAATTTGGCATTTAGAAACATACGATGTGACTTCGGTAAGAGCCAGTACACCTATGTATTTTTTATCGAAAGCAATTACCGATATGGGAATTAAAGTAGTTCTTTCTGGTGAAGGAGCAGACGAGATTTTTGGAGGTTATTTGTATTTTAGAAATGCACCTTCTACCGAAGATTTTCAAAAAGAAACCATAGAAAGGGTTCAGAAATTATTCACCGCCGATTTGCTTCGTGCCGATAAGTCGACTATGGCGCACGGACTCGAAGCTCGTGTTCCTTTTCTTGACAAAGCATTTCTTGATGTTGCGATGTTAATAAAACCAGAAGAAAAACAACCAAAAACCTACGACGGAAAAGAAAAATATATTCTTCGCAAAGCTTTCGATACACAGGACAATCCATATCTTCCGGATGAAGTCTTATGGCGTCAAAAAGAACAATTTTCCGATGGTGTGGGTTATAACTGGATAGACGAATTAATCGAATATTGTGCATCAAAAGTAACAGATGAACAATTGGATTCGGCCAAAGAATTATTCCCATATAACACACCAACAAGTAAAGAAGCGTATTTTTATAGAACCATTTTTCATAAATATTATCCTCAGCAAAGTGCTGCCGAAACGGTAAGAAAATGGATTCCAAAATGGCAAGAAAATCAAGACCCAAGCGGTCGTGCAAACGCTGCGCATGTACAAGCAGATGTTGAAATTGCAAAACCTAATATATTCGCTTAGAAGTTTCAATTTCAAAAATCAATATCAATTTCAAAAAATCAATGTAAGAAACATTATTAGTTAAGAGTTTATCAGATTTTCAAAAGAGTATTTTTAAAATAGTTCTTTTGAAAATTTGATTTTTACAGCCTTTTTTTTTTTTTTTTAATTGATTTTTGCAATTGCAATTGCCATTGATTTTTGATATTTTTTCTTAACAAACTGTTGATAACTTGATTGCCAAATCGTAGGTTTTTGTTTCAAAATCATTCGCAATAGTATATATTTGCGTGTTAGACAAAAATTACATTTTTTAGAATAAATTAATATGAGCGACGAAATTAAGAAGGATAATTATTCAGCAGATAGTATTCAGGCATTAGAAGGAATGGAGCATGTTCGTATGCGTCCCTCGATGTATATTGGAGATGTAGGTGTTCGTGGTTTGCACCATTTAGTTTATGAAGTTGTCGATAACTCTATCGATGAGGCAATGGGTGGTCATTGTGATACGATTATTGTAGATATAAATGAAGATGGTTCTGTTTCTGTTGAAGATAACGGTCGTGGTATTCCAGTTGGAATTCATAAAAAAGAAGGTGTTTCGGCTCTAGAAGTTGTAATGACTAAAATTGGTGCTGGAGGAAAATTTGATAAAGATTCGTATAAAGTTTCTGGAGGACTACACGGAGTTGGGGTTTCTGTAGTAAATGCTTTGTCAAATCATTTGAGAGCAACTGTTCACAGTAGTGATGGAAAAATTTACGAACAAGAATACGAAAAAGGAAAAGCACTTTATCCAGTAAAACAAATTGGAGAAACTAGTAAAAGAGGTACAATTGTAACTTTTTATCCAGATCCTTCTATTTTTACGCAAACAATAGAATACTCTTACGACACTTTATCTGCTCGTATGCGTGAATTGTCATTTTTAAATAAAGGAATTACAATCACCTTTACAGATAAAAGAGAAAAAGACAAAGACGGAAATTTTGTTTCAGAAATTTTTCATTCGACAGAAGGACTAAAAGAATATATCCGTTATTTAGATGGAAACCGTGAGCCAATTATTGCGCACGTAATTTCTATGGATAACGACAAAGGAGAAATTCCTGTTGAGGTTGCCTTAATTTACAATACAAGTTATACAGAAAATATATTTTCTTACGTAAATAATATCAATACCCACGAAGGAGGAACGCACTTGCAAGGTTTCAGAACTGGTTTAACCCGTTCGCTAAAGAAATATGCAGATTCGTCTGGAATGTTAGACAAACTGAAATTTGAAATTTCAGGAGATGATTTCCGTGAAGGATTAACAGCTATTATTTCGGTAAAAGTTGCTGAACCTCAATTTGAAGGTCAAACTAAAACCAAACTAGGAAATAGAGAAGTAGTTTCTCCAGTTTCTCAAGCAGTTGGAGACATGATCGAGAATTATTTGGAAGAAAATCCAAATGATGCAAGAATCATTGTTCAGAAAGTTATTTTGGCTGCACAAGCACGTCATGCTGCTAAGAAAGCACGTGAAATGGTACAACGCAAAACCGTAATGGGTGGTGGCGGATTGCCAGGAAAATTGTCGGATTGTTCGGAACAAGATCCTGCAAAATGCGAAGTATTCCTTGTCGAGGGAGATTCGGCAGGAGGAACTGCAAAACAAGGACGTGACAGGGCTTTTCAAGCTATTTTGCCCTTAAGAGGTAAGATTTTGAATGTGGAGAAAGCCATGCACCACAAAGTTTTCGAAAACGAAGAGATTCGTAATATATTTACAGCATTGGGTGTAACCATTGGTACTGCCGAAGATAGTAAAGCATTAAACTTAGAGAAATTACGTTACCATAAAGTAGTAATTATGTGTGATGCCGATATTGATGGTAGTCATATTTCTACCTTAATATTAACGTTCTTCTTCCGTTTTATGAAAGAACTAATCGAAGAAGGTCACGTGTATATAGCAACACCTCCATTATACCTTGTAAAAAAAGGAAATAAAAAAGAATATGCTTGGAATGAAGTTCAACGTGATCAAGCGAACGAAAGAATGGGCGGAAGTGCAGCAATTCAACGTTATAAAGGTCTTGGAGAGATGAATGCGGAGCAATTGTGGGATACTACTTTAAATCCTGAATTCAGAACGTTACGTCAAATAAATATAGATAGTTTAGCGGAAGCAGACCGTGTTTTCTCAATGCTTATGGGCGATGAGGTTCCGCCTCGTAGAGAGTTTATCGAGAAAAATGCAGTGTATGCAAATATCGATGCATAAAAACAAGTTTTTTTTAATTTTTTAAAAAGCCATTCATTTTAGAATGGCTTTTTTTGCATTTTTAAGAACTTTTATTAAACAATATATCTTTGAATTTTTTTGGCTATGGTCTACATACTATATTTATATTCCATTTATTTTGTTACATCTTCAAAAAATGAAAAGGATTTTCTTGATTATAATAAAAAAATCTTTGTAACCAGTGGCTTAAAAACAGAATACATTTATTAGATTAAAGCCAAATTTTTTTATTTTTTTGAATCTTTGGCAATTTTTTTTTAAAAAAATTACGACAATAAATATTTCTTGCTACTTCGTTATTATTTTGACCTAGAATTATACAAATTAACACAAACAACTCTCAAACTACATAAAAACACCTCTAGCAGGTGGTTTTTTTTTGCACCACCAACCCCAGTATTTTAACGCTTTTTTAACAAGCCCTAAAAATAAATGTCCCTTTTTTAAAGGTGATGTCCTTTTTTTAAATATACCTCATTTTTTACCACATTACATTTACAATAATATTAACAATAAAACCAAAAACTATGACAAAACCAAAAAAAATACCCAAGAGCCAGCAAGTGAGCAGCACAACCGTGCCAACACTAAACACCCGAGTACAAAAAATAAATAATAATTTAATTATGACATTATGAAAAATAAAATAAATACAGCGTTCCTCACGCTAGTCATGCTATTTGCCACACTATATCCCAGCGGGCAAGCGTATGCAAATGGGTTGCCGCCTAAGGTTATGACCTATTTTGAGAAGGAAGACTTAGCTGATAAATTGGCTAGTGACAATCGTTTTTTGTTATTAAATATAAATTCATTATTTACATATTTAATCTATCAGAACACTCAAGGCAATGTTGGAATTACAGAAAGAAGAGATAATAGAGAAAAATTAAGAGAGATACTAAAACAAGATTTTCATATTCTAGGTGAAAAAAGTTTAGAAGATTACTCAAATATAATTGGAATAGGTGATTTGCAAAAATTAAAAGATTTACTAATTTCAAACGAATCACATATTAATTATTTAAAAAGCAATTTCCCTGAATTTTTTAAACTGAATGAACTTGAAAAAAGGCAAATATTAGTGTTAGCATTTTCTAACCAAAAGTATAAAGAAAATTTAAAAATTAAAATACATAATATCGTGACTAATAATGCAGTTTGCATAAGAACTTCAGTTATAATTGCTGCGACAGTTGCAGCAAGTGTTCTTTCATATGAATCGATTGCAGATTTGATTTATTCTGTATCTACTTGTATGTATATTGCAATTGATGCTCTTTTTTTTTCGGGTGGTCTATTAGCTCCAGAAGAACCAGTTATTTTTAGCACTTGTGTGGCATCTGCTTTTACAATATTCTTAGAACCTATAACAGAAGATGCGATTAAAAAGGGAATAATTGCAGGTATCGTATCTCTGACACAATGTTGGGTTTGGTAACTAAATTAAAAATAAATTATGAAAAAAATATTTCAAATAAGTTTACTTTTCTTTATTACATCTTATGCAAATGCAAACGAAATAGTAAAAACAGTAAATAAGCCAAGTGTTGCAAGAGAGCTTGATATAAAGATAGCGCCTGCGACTCCTAATAATTTTTCAGTAAATAAAGACACTGATTCTTATAATAGTCTTTATTGTAGTTGGAGTAGTGTGTCAAACATAACTGTGTATAGATTGTATTATCAACGAAGTACTGATGGTAGTAGTACTCCTTATGCAAATTTTAAAACCATAAACTTTACCCCTAGTATGTTGCAAGTTCAGGTAGATATTACACTAACAGATACCGATATACCAATGCCTAAAAACTATTTGTTGTATGTTGTTGCGGTAAATGCTAGTGGTATTGAAAGTGCGCCTTCGGCTGTTATATATTATGACTCTCCTCCTCCAGCACCAGCAATAGGTACACTTTCAAACCAACAAATAGGGAGAGTGGATCTTAATTATACTAATAGTGATGATACACACGAAGTATTTGGCTATTATATTGTAAGTACAAATAAAACTGCTATGACTTTTGATGGCGACGGATTGGGTAATACCGCAAATGCAGTGACAATTACAGGTCTGCACCCCAATCAAAGTTATGCGTTTAATGTTTATGCTTTAGATCAGTATGGTAATATATCTCCAGCTAGTGCAACAAGCACCTCTATTATTGGTTTAGATTATTGCAAACCTGCAACACTGCAACCTTTGTGTTTAGATGCAAACAGTTATATAAGTAGAGTGCAGCTAGGTAATATTAATAATCCTAGCGTTTACAGTAGTGCAGCGACCTTCACAGATTATTATAGTGCAACGGGGTTAAACAAAAATACCAATCTTAGTATAGGCTCTACAACAAATGTGTTAAAAGTTACTGTTATGGCAAATAATGACAGAGGTGGTAACATATATGCTTATATAGATTATGATTATGATGGTGTTTTTGAAGATTCTGAACTTATAGTAATGCCTAATATAACTTACAAAGGTGCTGGCAAAAATAGTATGACTGCAAATGTACCAATAACTTTTGTGTCAGATCCTATTAAAGTACCTATTACAGCATATACAGGAAACGTGCGAATGAGGATATTATATCAAAGGTTTCAAACAGGAACTTTTACAACTCCTACTAACAACTGTATGTTGCAAACAGTAAATAATAGCGCAACTGATGTGTTGACAGGTAAAGGAGAAATAGAAGATTATTATGTGCAACTTATAAACCCTACGGCAACTACTGCACGCAGTAGTGGTTCTAACGCTATTCCTGTAAAGGAAGTAGTAAGCAATTTGCCCGAAAAGCTAGATGCAACAGATTTTAAACTATTTCCCAACCCAGTCTCTGGCGACTTTATGAACATAACCGCTATAGACAACAACACGCCCTATGCCATATACAACACACTAGGCCAAGAAGTAAGCAACGGCAAAGTAAACAACAGTACCATAAACGTGGCAGCTTTAAGCAAAGGCAGTTACATACTACAAGTACAAGTAAACGACCAGCGCATAGTAAAACAATTTATAAAACAATAATTTAAACATTTATAGTATGAAAAACACAATAAAAAATATCAAAACAATGCTGTTACTAGGAGTTGTAGCATTAGGTGGATTAGAAGCAAATGCTCAAGATGCACTAGATGGAGGTAATTTTACTGGAACCGATTATGAGGGATACACAATTAATCATTTTAATAGAAATGAAAATGTTTGGAGTAAATTAAGATTTCAAACTGGTACTCGTGCATTTGGTTTTATTAATAAAGGGGATAATTTTTCACTTTTTTATGATGGTTCAACAACCAATACTAGTTATGGTAGCACATTATTTTCGGTAAACAAAAATGGTAATATGAATATAAAGGGTAATATTTGTCTACCAGCTGCTGCGGTTCCTAACGCTGTTGGTATGGTTTGGGGCCAAAATTATAGTAAAATAATGGACAATGGAAATTTGAATATATTAACCGATGATTCTTTTTTTATTGGTAAAATTGATATTGATGGAGAAAGAGATATTTATAAACCTTATACACTATATGCCAATGTAAATTCTGGCAACGTAGGTATAGGTACAACTACCCCATCTGCAAAATTACAGGTTACCAATGGCGCTATCAGACCATTCGAAGGTAATAATGACGCTAGTGGAATTTCATTTTCACCAAATATAGGAGGAGGTGGAGGAGATGACGCATATATACGATACTATGTGGAATCTGGAGAAAACACAAAATTAGTAATAGGCACGGGCAATGATGTTGATGATGATATAGCATTTAATCAAGCTGGTGCAGAAAGAATGACTATTTATAATGGTAATGTAGGAATAGGAACTAGTACTCCAGCTTATAAACTATCTGTAAAAGGAGCAGTGGCAGCTAATGATTATAATGTGGTAACCGCAGCGAGTATGCCAGATTATGTTTTTGCAAACGATTACAAATTACCAAGTTTATCAGAAACAGAAGCATATATTAATGCAAACAAACACTTGCCAGCATTCAAATCTGCTAAAGAAATGGAGGCTACAGGCTACAGTGTTGTAGATATGGACAAAGGGTTACTACAAACTCTAGAAGAAACTATTTTGCACAATATTGCCCAAGAAAAAGAAATTACCAACCTAAAAAGCGAAATGGCTGAGATTAAAGCCTTGTTGCTTAAAAAATAAATTTTTTAAAATAGTAGTTTTGGTTACAAAAACCACTCCCTCATTTAGGGAGTGGTTTTTTTGTTAGTTGTTATGCTGTATAATTGCTGAGGTAAACAATAGTTAAAAGCACAAAACCAGTACAATAGTCTACAAAAATGGTTTAGTTTAGTTTAAAAATTAATTTGTAGTTACACAAATCACGCAGATTATCTACCAAAATGAAATAATATTTATCAGAAAATTTAAAAACTAAGGATTACTTTAATCCTACCCAAGTCGTTTAAACCCATATCAAATAAATCTATGAAGTATTTTTTACTATTTATACTATTGCTAAGTCACAGTGTTGTTTTTTGCCAAGACAAAAACAAAATAGACAGTTTGCTTGTTGCGCTTAGCAAACAAAAAGAAGATACAGTAAAGGTAAATACGTATCAAGCGTTATGTAATCTCTATAAAAATGACGATTTAGACAAAGTAAAAACCTACAATGATGCCTCTTATAAAATTTCGCAAAAACTTAAATACAAAAAAGGAACAGGACTGTATCATTATCGTTTAGGCA
>NZ_JAYURN010000136.1:0-3241 GCF_043756175.1 Flavobacterium sp. | reverse complement strand
TGTGTGTTGACAATTCGGAGACTTTACAAGAAGCTAAAGCATTAGGAAAACTGCTAGAAGACGATATTGATTGTCGTATTAAACGCTATTCTAAATGTTTGAGCCAATGCAGTAAAAATTACCGTGAATGGCTTGTTGACGATTACAAATTGAAATTGATCTTGTTAACTGGTAAAAAATATCGTGAGAAAATCATGAACGAACCGGACGAAGATTAATATTTCTTTTTCTAGGAGCTAATCCCGCTGTGCACTATATCTCTTGTGGTCTCGTAAAAAAACGAGACCACAAAAGGATACCGTTTCCATCGGGGCTAAAAATCACGTTTACAAAACAATTATTTTTATAAAAATATAAAATCCAAAAAAATGTCAAAACAATTCTCTGATTTAGGAATTTCTACTCCCATATTGAATGCACTTTCTGATTTGAATATTGTTGTACCAACAGAAATTCAGCAAAAGACAATTCCGCTACTATTATCAAACACAACTGATTTAGTTGGTCTTGCCAAAACTGGAACTGGAAAAACAGCGGCATTTGGATTGCCATTATTGCAATTAATCGATACTAATTTAGCTGTGATTCAAGCAGTAATTTTGGTACCGACAAGAGAATTAGGACAACAGATTTTTAGAAATTTAGAATCTTTCGCAAAATACTTACCGGAAGTTTCTATTGCGGCAACTTGCGGAGGAATCCCTATCAAACCACAAATAGAAAGACTGGCATTGCCAACACATATTGTTGTAGCAACTCCTGGACGTTTGATTGATTTGATTCAACGCAAAGCAATTAATTTAAAAGAAACCAAATTCCTTGTGCTCGATGAAGCAGATGAAATGGTTACAATCTTAAAGGAAGGTTTAGATGAAATTATTGCCGAATTACCTGCATCTCACAAAACCTTTTTGTTTTCAGCCACTATGCCTGGAACCATTAAGCAACTAATTCAAAATTACCTGAATAAAAATGTGGTACAAGTTAGTGCTAACATGGAAACAGTAGGAAATCAAGGTATTGATCACGAATATATTGTAGTTGATCCTATTGAGAAACTCGATGTTTTGATGCATTTTCTAAATTCAAAAGAAGGCGAACGCGGTATTATCTTTTGTAAAACAAAAGCCGCTGTCAATAAATTAGCTAAAAATCTGGCAATCAACCGCTTTTCTTCCGGAGCATTACATGGCAGTTTATCACAAGGTATTAGAGACAGAATCATGGAGCAGTTCCGTGAAGGACATATCAATATATTAGTAGCGACCGATCTTGCCGCAAGAGGTATTGACGTAAAGGAAATCTCTTATGTAGTGAATTACCATTTACCGGATGTTTATGAAACTTACGTTCACCGAAGCGGAAGAACTGCAAGAGCAGGAGCAAAGGGACTTTCTTTAACAGTTTTACAACCAGAAGAAGAAAAAGAAATTGCCGATTTCGAAAGAGAACTTGGAATAAAATTTACCAAATTTAAAAAACCAACAGTTGCCAGCATCGAAGAAAATAATACGCTTTTATGGGCAAAGCAAATTTTCAAGACAAAACCCAATCACGAAGTTGATGTGGAGCTGAAAAATAAAATTAAAACCGTTTTTCATCATTTGACGAAAGATGAATTGATAGAAAAATTATTGGCTAATTATTTGTTGCAAAACAAAAATGAGCCATCAGAAAAACCAGTTAAAAGACAAAAAATGAACTAAATTTTATAAGTTTTTTAATACTTGTTATATTTAATTGCATCCATAAATAGAGTATATTTATGGATGTTTTTTTTTGAATTATAAATAACACGATATGGAGATTGTAATAATTGGGGGTGGATTTGCAGGATTGAACCTTGCTAAAGAACTTTTAAATCAAAAAGGAATTCAAGTTACACTGGTTGATAAAAACAATTATAATTTCTTTCCTCCTCTTATTTATCAAGTTGCCACTGCTTTTTTAGAGCCTTCAAGTATCAGTTACCCTTTTAGAAAGTTTTTTGCCGGTAAAAAAAATCTAAAATTCCGTATGGGAAACTTACTAAAAGTAAATCCTTCAGAAAATAAAATTATTCTCAATAACGGAGAATTAGAATACGATTACTTGGTTTTTGCTACTGGCGCTGAAACGAGTTATTTTGGAATGGAAAATGTAAAGAAAAATGCTATTCCAATGAAAACGTTGAATGATGCCATTGTAATGCGCAATACATTGCTAAAAAACTTAGAAAAAGCAGCCATTTGCAAAGACATTCGCGAACGCAGAAAATTGTTAACTATTGTGGTTGCCGGTGGTGGTCCAACAGGCGTTGAAGTTTCGGGAATGTTTGCTGAGATGCGAAAAAGTATTTTGCTGAAAGAATATCCGGAATTAAGTACTACTGCAAGTAATATTTATCTGGTTGATGGAGCTAATGCCGTTTTGTCCCCAATGAGCAAAACTTCTCAGCAAGATACACTGGAAGCGCTGACAAAATTAGGCGTTGTAGTGAAATTAAATACTACGGTTGTAGATTATATTGATGACACGGTATATTTTGGAAATGGAGAAACAATTCAAACCAAAAATTTAATTTGGGCAGCAGGAGTTTCAGCAATAGTTTTCGAAGGAATTCCAGCTGAAAGTTACGGTCGCGGAAAAAGAATGGCTGCTGATGTCTTTAATAAAGTTAATGGTACTGAAAACATCTTTGCAATAGGTGATACTTGTATTCAACTGACAGATGCAGATTTCCCAAATGGTCATCCGCAGGTAGCGCAAGTTGCTATTCAACAAGGAATAAATTTAGCTAACAACTTTAAATTAATGAACCAAAACAAGCCTTTAAAACCGTTTAAATATAATGACAAAGGATCGATGGCAATCATTGGAAAAAATAAGGCTGTAGTAGATTTACCCAAACCAAAAATGCATTTCAAAGGTTTTTTTGCTTGGATTATCTGGCTATTTATTCACCTGATTTCATTGATAACTTATCGCAATAGGGTAAAAACATTCTTCAATTGGATGATTGCTTATTTCGCAAAAGATCAATCTTTACGCATGATTATCAGACCTGATAAAAAAGTAAAAACAGAAGTACAATAAATTAAACGCATAATTAATGAACTATTGCAACTCCTTCATCGTGAGAAGTTGTGATAGTTTTTTTTATGTTTCTTTTTCCAAGAATTAAAATCAATAATGCCAAAAGTGTTGTCACAGTCATAATTACTACCATAGGAACTGCAGAGTTTTTGACGAAAATCCCGAC
>NZ_JAYURN010000135.1:0-3272 GCF_043756175.1 Flavobacterium sp. | reverse complement strand
CGTATTCAGATAAAAGGGAATTGAAAATATTAAATTTCCCTACTTTGCCTACTAAATTATTGATCAACACTACTTCTTCCTCCGAATCTTCGACCTTTACAACCGCATGACGATGAGAAAAAGTACCTCTTTCTACGTCTTGCCCAGAAATACGAACATCATATCCTTCTTTTAATAACGATCCATAAGCTAAATGTTCTGCCATAGCCCAATCCAACTTATTGGTTTCGAAAAACATTGTTTTTCTATCGTTTATTAGTTTCTGGATTTTGCTGATAAACTTTTTATCCGCCGGTAAATTACAAATTGCATTTGCAACATCAGTAAGCCCTTCTTTAGGATAAGAAGTATCTACATTTAAAAGCATTTGTACATCTGTAACCTGTTCGAAACCTTTCCATTCATTTTTCATAAATGGCGTAATAATCGTCAAGTCTTTTTTACGAGATGCTTCAAGATTTACTTCAAGATTTGACTTGTATTCTTTTTCTAATCCATTTACATAAGTAGCATCAATAACGCCTTCTGACAAGAGTTTCTCTGCATAGATATCCCTAGGATTTTGATGTTTTGCAATAATTTTATACAGAACTGGTTGCGTAAAACGAGGCTCATCACCTTCATTATGCCCATATTTTCTATATCCTAATAGATCAATGAATACATCTTTACCAAATTGCATTCTGAAATCTAAAGCAAATGACATCGCATGTACCACCGCTTCAGCATCATCTGCATTAACGTGCAATACTGGCGAAAGTGTTACTTTGGCAACATCTGTACAATAGGTTGATGAACGTGCATCCAAATAATTAGTTGTAAAACCAACTTGATTATTGATCACAATATGAATTGTACCTCCCGTTTTGTATCCATCCAATTGCGCCATTTGCACAATTTCATAAAGAATTCCCTGACCAGCGATTGCTGCATCACCGTGAACGGCAATTGGCAATACTTTTGAGAAATCGTTAGGAAAATATTTATCTTGTTTTGCTCTGGTAATTCCTTCAATTACCGCACCTACTGTTTCAAGATGCGAAGGATTTGGAGCCAAATTAATATTAATATTTTTTCCTGATCGGGTTACTTTTTCAGCTGTAAGCCCTAAGTGGTATTTTACGTCACCATCAAAATACTCCTGATCATAGTCTTTTCCGTCAAATTCTCCAAAAATGTCCTGGGTAGATTTACCAAAAATATTGGCTAAAACATTCAAACGACCACGATGTGCCATTCCCATAACAAATTGCTCTACTCCCTGCTCTGCTGCTTTTTCTATTAAAGCATCAAGTGCCGGAATAATAGATTCTCCTCCTTCAAGTGAAAATCGTTTCTGACCTACATATTTTGTATGCAAGAAATTCTCAAAAGAGACGGCTTGATTTAATTTTTCAAGGATTGATTTCTTTTCATCAACAGAAAAACTGGGTTGGTTATCATTTTTCCCTAATTTTTTCTGGATCCATTCCACTACTTCCGGTTTACGAATATACATATATTCGACCCCAATATGCTGACAGTAAATAGTCTCAAGGTGCAATATAATTTCCTGAAGTGTACAGGGTTGAATCCCGATAACTTTAGCCGCATCAAAAACCGTATTTAAATCGGCTGAAGAAAGACCAAAATTAACAATGTCTAATGTAGGAGATGTTGTTCGTCTGTCTCTTACGGGATTTGTTTTTGTAAACAAATGTCCACGAGAACGATACCCGTCAATCAGCTTTAATACATTAAATTCTTTTTGAAGCTTTTCCGACACATGCGTACTCTCCATATTCCCAGAAGCAACATTTGCTATATAGGTTACTGGATTCTCCTCATTATAAGTCGTCATTCCAAAGTCGAAACCTTGAAAAAAACTTCTCCAACTTGGCTCTACGCTATCTGGATTTACTAAATATTGATCGTATAATTGTGCGAAAAATTCGGTGTGTGCTGCGTTTAAAAATGAAAACCTATCCATATTGTTAGTGTCTGTACTTTTTTGTTAAATAGTTTGACAAAAGTACAATAATCCAGTATATCTAAATCTATTTTTTAACTACTTTTACGTAAAGATTTGTTAAAATAACCAACGAAATATGAAAAAAACACGCCTTTTACCCATTTTAAAACCAATTCTGATTTTTTCGGCCCTCTTGTCTTCCGGTTTTTTATTGGCTCAACAGCAAACGACATCGCCTAAAACTCAAAGTGATTTCTGGAGAAAAGTTCAATTTGGCGGAGGCATCGGATTAAGTTTTGCTTCCGGTTATACGGATGTTTCTCTTGCACCAAGTGCTATTTACAATTTTAATCAGTATGTGGCTTTGGGGGTTGGCGCTCAATACACTTATGTAAAGCAAAAAAATTATTATGCATCCCATTTATATGGAGCAAGCGTAATAGGGTTGTTTAATCCAATCCAAGAAATCCAACTTTCGGCAGAAATAGAAGAATTGAGAGTGAATGTTAATTTAATTGGCACTAACAGCAATTCACAAGATTATTGGAATACCGGTTTATTTCTGGGTGCTGGTTACAGGGCAGGAAATGTGACTATTGGTGCTCGATATAACGTTCTAAGCGACAACGACAAAGTTTATGGCAACGCATTCATGCCATTTGTACGGGTTTATTTTTAATATAAAACACAATTACTCATGAACAATCAACTATCTATTTTCAAAATTACGTTGTGCCTTGTCTTATTTATCAGTAGCACAATACTGTTTTCACAAACTGTAAAAGATACAATTCAACCAAAAAAAGCAGACACAACTGAGGTTAAACAGCCAAAAAAATTAAAATTTGGGTGTGGGTTTGGACTGAATTTTGTTGGAGGCACCAATATTAGCATTTCACCTAATTTGACCTACTCGCTTAGTGATAAAATTGCTATCGGAGGAGGATTGCAAGCAAGTTATGCTGCCATAAAAAACGTGCAAAACACGACTACTTTTGGAGCAAACCTGTTAGGACAATACAAGCCCGTAAAAAAAATAATGATTCTCTTAGAATTTGCTGAGTTAAATGTTTCAACAAAGAAAACTACTCCTACAGAGCAAAGCACTAATAGCTATTGGGATTCAGCACTTTTTGTCGGAGCTGGATTTACTATTACAAGCAAGATAACCGTTGGAGCTAAATATAATTTCCTGTATAAAGAAGGAAAAAGCGTTTATACCAGTCCGGTCATTCCGTTTGTAAATATTACTTTTTAGTTTTAATACTTATTTCTAAACCAAACTTTTTGCCATTCCCTTTTTAGAATCAAAAAAGACACG
>NZ_JAYURN010000134.1:0-3289 GCF_043756175.1 Flavobacterium sp. | reverse complement strand
AAATAAAGAAGTTATTTCATTCTTGTTTAAAGGTGATTTACCGGCTCAACAGAATCAGCAAATTCAAGAAGCAAAAGAAGTTCGTCAAAAAGAAGACTATAAATTAAGTAAAGACGAAATTCCAAATAGCGAAAATGAAAATCGTGAAGCTGGAGAAACGCAACAACGACAAGTAACAGAAACAATCGTGAGAGATATGCCTAAAATTAATCGTAACGATACCGTAACGATTCAAAACGTGGCTAACGGACAAACACAAGAAATGAAATTCAAAAAAGCCGAAAGCTTAATTGCCTCAGGTCAATGGGTTATTGTGAATGCATAATATTTCAGACGCTTTTACCTAAATAACAGAATCCTCAATTACGAAAGTAGTTGGGGATTTTTTCATTAACTGACAATTATCATGAAGCCTATCAAAATTTTGATGTAAATTTGTATTATAATAAATAACAAAGTCTTGAAACTTTTATATTCCATCATAATTTCCACGCTTTTATTGCTTCCTTCGTTTGGCAACGTGGTCATTTATTTGACTTTTAAAGTCAATCAGGATGAAATTGCAAAAACTTTATGTATCAAAAAGGAAGTAAAAAACAATACCTGTAACGGTAAATGTTATTTAGCAAAACAACTCAAAAAAGGTGCTGAAAAGGAAAAACAAGAATCCTCTAACTTAAAAGAAAAACAAGAACTCGTTTATACTCAAACGGCTTCAAATTACAACTTCACTCCTATTACTACAATCGAAAAAAAGAGAATGATATTTTCCCCTTATTGCGAAAGATCAAAATCAATTGCTGTTTCGATTTTCCATCCACCACTCGTATAATTTTCTAAAAAAAGCACTAAAATACTTAGGAACTAAGGTTCTAAGGCTTCTGATTTTTAGATAAATCAGGCGTTAACATTTCATTGCTTTTTTTAGCCTCAGTACCTTAGAAACTAAGCTAACTGAAACCCTTTATTTTATTGGCTTAAAACCAATGAAACCATAACTGGTACATTATAATTATACAAACTAAAATGAAAAAAATATTCCTTGTCCTTTTGGTCATTGGACAAATCGCCTATGCGCAAGATAAAACCATAAAAGACACCATAAAAGTAGAGGTACTTGAAACCGTCATCGTAACTGCCAATCGAAACGCC
Source organism: Flavobacterium sp. (assembly GCF_043756175.1). GTDB lineage: Bacteria > Bacteroidota > Bacteroidia > Flavobacteriales > Flavobacteriaceae > Flavobacterium. The sequence goes on along the minus strand of NZ_JAYURN010000134.1, from coordinate 2,137 downwards.
ACTTTACGGAGAGAAGTTCCTGTAGCCATAACAAAATTATCCCAGAAATTAATAAATGAAACCAAACCTACGGCTGTTTATGAAATCATAAATAAAACACCTGGAGTGATGATGGTCAATTTAGGAAACGAACAACACATGATGTCTATTCGTCAACCTATGACCACCAACAGTTACTATTTGTATTTGGAAGACGGTTTACCGATTCGCCCGATGGGGGTTTTCAACCACAATGCGTTATTAGAAATCAACCAGTTCAACCTTCAAAGCATTGAGGTGGTAAAAGGACCTGTTTCATCCCTTTATGGCCCCGAAGCAGTGGGCGGAGTTGTTAATTTTATCTCCGTTCGGCCTCCGGTTAATCCGGAATTCAAAATTGGTATTCAAGCCGACCAATGGGGTTTCAAACGTTTTCAGGCAGCTGGTGGCGCAACCGTTGGGAAATTTGGGTTTTATGTTGCCGGGTTATCCAGCGAACAAAATCACTCCTGGATGACCTTTTCAGATTATAACAAAGATAACTTCAACGCCAGAATTGATTACAACATTAACTCAAAAACACGCTTAATCAGCAACACGATGATTGGCAAATATTATTCTGACATGAGTGGGAGTATTAATGAAGATGCTTTTTACAAGCGAACTTACAAAAACACCACCGATTTTACCTATAGAAAATCTGATGTCTTGCGCACCAGATTGACTTTAGAACGGGACTGGAACGAAAACGGAAATTCCTTTTTAACTGTTTTTCACAGAGATAATAAATTAGGCCAAAATCCTTCTTATGGAATCCGCTGGATGCAGGGACAAACAAAAGCCCGAGGCGAAATTAACTCCAATAATTTTAAGAGTTATGGCATTTTGGCACAACACTCCCAAAAATTTGATTTCTTAAATTCAAATGTAATTACGGGTGCGTTATACGACTATTCGCCTAATGATTATGGTTCGTATCAAATAGACTTACAAGCCAATCTTAATGCGGATGGAACTGTAAATAATTATCAAATTCTTACTGAAAGACCTGATATTAAACTAGCCGATTATGATGCTAAAATCAAAAATTCGGCAGGTTATTTACAATATAGTTTCAATATAATTAACCAATTAAAATTGACTTTAGGAAGTCGTTACGACCAAATGGATTTGAGCTATGAAAATCATTTGGATAATTCTTCAGGAGACAAAAAATACAATCGTTTTACGAACAAAATTGGAATTAATTTCAATTTAAACAGAAATATAGGATTCTACAGCAATTACTCGCAAGGATTTGCACCTCCGAGTGTTACCGCTATTTTTAGAAAAAAACCAGATACCGGAACACCAACAGTTCCTGCTGAGTTTTATTATAATTTAGAATCTGCAAAGTTTGAAAACTACGAAATCGGAGGTTGGTCATGTATGCTTGAAAACAAATTATATCTCGAGTATGCCATCTATTATATGAAAGGCAAAAACGAATTGTTGAACATTCGCCAGCCCGACAATTCAACAGATTATCAATCAGCAGGCGAAACCCGTCACAAAGGAATTGAGTTTGCTGTAAACTACAAACCATCTGCACAATTATCCATTCGCATTGGAGGAACGGCGGCACAACACACTTTTATTGACTTCAAAGTAAGTGACAAACCAACCGATGCACTACAAAGATTGGATGGATTTGAAATGCCATCAGCTCCAAAATGGGTTGGAAATTCAGAGTTGAATTATTATCCAAAATGGTTGCCTAACTTTAGAACTTCTATTGAATGGCAATTTGTATCAAGCTATTATCAAAACCAAATTAATACCCTAAAATATGATGGTTACAATGTCTTTAACGGTAGAATTGGCTACCAATGGAAAAACGTTGAGTTTTACACCAATATTATGAACATTACCGATAAATTATATGCTTATAATGTGTCACGAGGCAATAATGCAAACGACAAATCAACTTATACTGCAGCTGCTCCACGTACTTTTATGTTTGGATTACAATATCATTTTACTTTAAATAAAAAATAATCACCATGAAAATCAATTATATCTTATTGGCGATCTTGCTGATTGCTCCAATAAAAAAAGCTTTCTCACAAACCATAGATTTCACTCCTATTTTATTGGAAACCAACACAACGACCAGTTG